>CAZBFZ010000237.1:0-1018 GCA_964491245.1 uncultured Methanosarcinales archaeon | reverse complement strand
ATTTACACTGTTTGTAAAGCTTAAGCTATTTAAAACTTTCTATTTAATTATAAAAGGCATTGCTTAAAAAGGCAAAAAACGTTTAAATACGCCTTTCACTTGGCGCAGCTACGATGAAAGGATATGCGGCAATCGGCATAGTGGCGGCATTGATGGCAGTAATCCTTGCATCCGGCTGCCAGAAAAGCCCTGGCGAGGCACAGGAGAAAATAGCAAAAACACTCGCCGCTCTCCAGGAGGGCAGCGGAGAGATTAACTCGAAAGCGCCGCAGTTCTCGCTTACTGCAACAGACGGAACTACGGTGAGCATCGGCAGCTACAGCGACACTGGCAAACCTGTGTACATCAACTTCTTCACAACATGGTGCCCAATATGCAGCGAAGAGCAATCCGCATTAAACAGGGTGTTTGGTGAAACGCGAAATAATGTTCAGTTCATCGGCATAAGCATGAGAGAAAGCCTGCGACCGGTTGTAGAATACTCCCAAAAGCATAATGTGAGTTACCCTGTTCTGCTTGATAGCGATGGCAGCGTAAGCAGGAGGTATTTTGCAACAGGGCAGCCAGTGCATTTCTTCATTGATTCAGAAAGCATAATAAGAAACAGGATAACAGGACCTGTGAACTATGAGCTGCTAACGTCAGAGCTAAGCAAGCTGACCGGCTCAGCAACAGCCACAAAAGAGGCAGAAAAGGACGAGGCAAAAGTAACAAACGGCGTGAAACATACCATACCGCTGGACGAAATTGTTGAGGTTTTGCCACAGGACAGGATACCGGCTATCGACAGCCCTAAGTTCATCACAGCATCAGAGGCTGAAAATTGGCTTAGCAACGATGAAATCGTTCTGGGGCTTTACCTTGATGGCGAGGCACGAGCCTACCCGGAGCAGATAATGACCTGGCACGAGATTGTGAACGATGAAGTAGGCTGAAAGCCGCTGGCCATTACCTTCTGCCCCTTGTGCGACACAGGCATAGCATTTGAGCGGAGAATTAATGGCGAGACAGTCACTTT
>CAZBFZ010000236.1:0-1019 GCA_964491245.1 uncultured Methanosarcinales archaeon | reverse complement strand
CACCTACACCGCATACGTGGTTGACGCGGCGGGTAACGTGAACACGACAGGAGCTGCGAGGCTGGTCATTCTGGACAACACTGCTCCTGTCATTGCAGCCATAAGGACTGTGAGCAACAGCAGCCAGCATTACTACCAGGTCAGCAACTCAACTTCTGCGGTTGTTGCTTTCTTCAACTCCATCGCCCCTGCTGGAACTGGAGATGGCGGAGGCGGCCAGGCAGTAACGTTTGAAGTGGTTTACACAGACCTTTACCGAAACTCTCTGGCTGGAAACCTGACATTTGGCAGCATCCCAAACAACCACACCAGGGCTGACCCGACGAGGGTAACGTACAACATCAGCACTGGCTTGGGCAACCAGACAGCTGCAATTTACGCCAACGACACTGCCAACAACACCGCAACGGCAACTGTGAGGTTCATTTTGGATGTCAATGACACCGTGACGACTGACAACAGCAGCAGCAGTTCAACGTGGTTCACCACTAATGTTTCAATCAACCTCACGGCTGTGGATGTCGCGAACGGCTCCGGAGCCAACCGCACCTTGTGGTGCACCTTCACAGCAGGATTGCAGCCGTGCACTCCAACAATTGAAGTGTTCAACCCATCTGGCCAGTTCACGCTTCCAGTCAACTGCAGCACTGGCAACAGCTGCCAGACAAGGGTGAGGTATTACAGCATTGACAACGTGAGCAACAACGAGAGCGGAGGCAGCACAGGCGGCAACGGAGGAACAATAAGGGAGTCCAACACCATAAACATCGGCACAGGGGGAACTGACGTGCAGGACAGCATTATCAACAACTCTGCAATCCAGAACAACTCCTTCGTCAGGACGAGCAACCTCACCAACTCCACAGTTAACAACTGCAGGGTGACCGGCTCTGTTGTTGTCAGGTCAAGCCTGCACAGGCACCCTGACCACAAGTACAACTGCACGATAAGCGACTCGACTGTTATTGACGTGAACGCCACTTCATCAGTCATTGAGAAGTTCAGCTACATAGACCCCA
>CAZBFZ010000235.1:0-1023 GCA_964491245.1 uncultured Methanosarcinales archaeon | reverse complement strand
TCATGACAGACAGCGAAGCAGATGTCAAGCGCAAGATAAGCAAGGCGTATTGCCCCGAGAAAAAGGTGGAGGAAAATCCGATTTTGGAATATTGCCGTTACATGATATTTGAAAAGTTCGATGCGCTCGAAATCAAGAGGCCTGAAAAGTTTGGCGGCGACTTGAGTGTTGAGAGCTACATTGACTTGGAAAAGTCGTATGTTGCCGGGAAAATACACCCGGCTGACCTGAAAGCTGCGGCTGCCGAGAAGCTGAACGAGCTTATAGAGCCAGTCAGGAAGCATTTTGCCACCAACGCCAAAGCGAAGAGGCTTCTTGAGCAGGTCAGGAGCTTTGAAGTAACAAGATAAAGCCTGGCGAAAATTTCTTTCTGATAAACTTTATATATTCGCTGCTCGCAGCGGCTTTTGGAGATTTTCATGCATGCTGTTGCTAAACCTGTAAAGGCTTCTAAGTCTGATGACGCGCTTGACCTCGATCTTGCCCATTTTGCAATCAATTACGCCAGAAAGATTGGCGCGAGCTATGCTGATGCTAGGCTTGAGTCTACAGCGGTGAACGGCTTTGTCCTTAAAAACGGTGTGCCTCAGATTGCAGGATTTGACAGGGTTAATGGAATTGGTGTCAGGGTTGTTGTGAATAACACGCTGGGCTTTGCATGCGCTAACGACCTGTCAAAGGATAAAGTCAAAAAGCTCGTTGAAAGGGCTGCGAGGCTGACAAAAGCAGCATCAAGAATTGGGGAGCACGCGGCATTCAGCGATGCGAAGCCTGAAGTTGCCAATTATGAAGTCAAACAGGAGGTTAGATTGGCTGATTTGGAGCCGAAAGATAAGCTGAAGGTGCTTTTTGACAGTGAGAAGGCGATAAAAGCCACAAAAGTTAACGTGTCGGGAAGGTTTTTCTCAATGTCGGACTTTTATACCGAAAAGTATTTTGTTAACAGCGAAGGCAGCAGGGTTCTTTCAAAAATCCCGAGGACTGACTTCTGGTACTTCGTAACAGTGGAGGAGGGCGGCAGGA
>CAZBFZ010000234.1:0-1031 GCA_964491245.1 uncultured Methanosarcinales archaeon | reverse complement strand
CGTAAAGCCCTCCCCCCAAGCTTATGCTTATGACGGAAATGTTGAACTTAGAGGCGTTGTTGACGCACCAGTCGATGGCAGCTGTAATGTTACTGTTAGGGCAGGAGCCTGCATTGCTGCAGGCATTTAAGGCTATAATGGAAGCGTTAGGGGCTATGCCGCGGTAAGTGCTGTCAGTGCTCGCCACTATCCCTGCAACGTGGCTGCCGTGGCCGTGGTTGTCCATCGGGTCATTGTCAGAGTTGAAAAAGTCATAGCCTGAAAGAACCTTTGCACAGGTGCCGCCTGTAAACTGCGAAGTGGTGCATCCTCCCAGGGCAGGATGGCTGTAGTTGACGCCAGTGTCAATAACGCAAACGCTTATGGTATTCCCTGTAATGTTGCTGCTGTTGTAAACCAGGCCATGCGTAATGGTTGAGTTAACAAGGGGGGCAGAGCCGTCAAGCATGATGCTGGAGAACCCCTCCTCATACACCTCAAGGTTGGGATTTGCCTTAAGGCGGTCGTACCGGGCCTTGCTCACTGTTGCGGTAAAGCCGTCAAAAGAGCTGAACCTGTGCTCCCCTTCAACATCTTCATCAGGAAGCGAGGCAAGCACGCTTTTAGAGCTGACAGCGGCGTAAGCAACGCCTAACCCCTTCACAAGCTTCTTTTCGTGAGCGCCCTCCTTGACGTAAACAATAACCTTAACAGGCTCCTCGGAAGATGCCGCTGCCTGGGTGAAAAGCCTGCCAAACAGTGCTGCAGCTGCAATAGCTGCAACAGCCAGAAAAACAAGCCTCAACACCGCTCTACTGTCCAATTTTGCCAACACCTCAAAATTAAGTGCAAGCGGGAATTTATAAAGTTATACAGAAAAAGGTGTTTACAATGTTCCAATTGCGGCACTTAAGTGCCGAAAACGGCACAGAGAGAAACGCGACCCTACTTCATAACCTTCTTCCTGCTCTTCAGGAACAGCCAGCCGCCAACCACTACAACAGCCAGAACAACCACCAAGACCATTGTGTTAACCGGCGTTGGCTTCTTGG
>CAZBFZ010000233.1:0-1042 GCA_964491245.1 uncultured Methanosarcinales archaeon | reverse complement strand
CGCGCATTTTATGTCTCTTATAAACAACATGCAGCGGAAAAAACTCATAATAATTCTTGTCGTCGAACCACGCGCACTTGAAGTCGAAAAGCCGCAATCCCGTAAGTCGGGAAAGCGCGAGCGCGTAAATTGTAAGCTGCCCTATCGGTCTTTCCTTGTGTGCATTCGGCTTGTAGTCGAGTATGTGCACGGAGCCGTTCCTTATCTGGAGGAAATCTATGTGGCCTGTAATGATTTTGCGCCCCGACGCCCCCGTGCCGCCGTTGCCCGGCGTTGAGGGCAAGTCCCTGCCGGGATTTTCATTCTGGGACATGCTTCGCGCAAGCTCGGCATCAACGTCGGGAGCGGGACGGAAAATATCAGGCACCTCAAACCCAAGGGCAATCTTCATGTGGTCCACGTCGTCGCTGTCGATATAGACAGGCACCTCGGCTGCCACCGTGACGGAGTCGTTGGCGAGCATGAACTTCTGGAGTATCTCGTGCCGCTCGCGGTTGTTGTTCACGGCTTGCAATACCAGCTGCGCCAGCCGCACGGCAAAGTTGAACCGCTCGTTGACGATGAGCTGGGATAAGTCAAACTTGGCGTTGTCAGAAGCCCGTCCGCCTTCCTTGAACAACTGATGAGGGCACTCTGCCATTACAGCCTCAAGGAATCCTTTCAATGGTTCAAGCCGAGAATTCCTGAATTCCTGCAAGACAAGTTCAGCTTTCGCGCGGTGATAGCGATATCTATACACTTGCCGGTGATAAAGCGTGACCGATTGTATGATCTGGTTCGGCGTGTACAGTTTCTTCCCGAACTCTCTCATCCTTGAATATGTGCAAAGCTTGCCGAATTCTTCGAGCCACGCGGATAATGTCTGCGGCTGTACGTCCATACCATAGTTTTCTTTCAGGAAGCCGCATGATTCCTCGAGCGTGTAGCCCATGTTGTACGAACTCATGCCATCGATGATTATTTTGAGCGGGAATGTCTTTCCTTTGACTTTCTGCGGCGTGAATGTTTTCTGACAGTCATTGCACAGGTAAAGCTGCACCTC
>CAZBFZ010000232.1:0-1044 GCA_964491245.1 uncultured Methanosarcinales archaeon | reverse complement strand
CAGCTTGAGTCCTCTGCCTCCTCACTGAGGGAATCCCCTTCTTTGCGGCGCATTAGGGAGCTTGAGATTGCCATCGGGCAGCAGCAGTCAACCATTGCCGGGATGGAAAAAGCTGTTAAGGAGGCAACGGCTGCTGCAGAAGCAATTTACGTGCATTACCAGGACGTCAAGGGCATCCTTGACGACTACAACGCGCTCAGGAAAACGTTCACGCCCGAGCAGCTGCGGGAGTATTTCAAGGGCAACAAACTTGTTAAGAATATAGACGAGAAAGAGGGAAAAATAACACTTGAAATAGCTGAACCTGCATAGCCTTAGGTGGTCATTTTCTAGTTCCTCCGTAGCCATGTTGGAGGGCTAGCACCTCTAACCTTGTAGCTACTCTTTCACATTCAGGAGAGTACTGCGCCCTTATTATTTCAAGTCTATTTTCATTTGCCATTTTCAAGGAGAAACGAGAAAAAGTTTAAGATTGCTTGTATGGTTGCGGTGTTTCAGCCCCTGCAAGTACTGCCTCAAGCCTTCCGGTGCTGTCACTTCTCATTACTCTATCCCTTAGCCAGTTTACAGCATAGCGCGTAGCTCCCATTGCAGAATTTACTGCTAAGTGCCCAAGGTTGCCAGGTTGAAGATAGTATGGCAACTCCCTCACGCCAACGCCAGCCTTTGCTGCCAGGTCAATAAACCCTGTCATCACCCTTTCCTGCAAAGCAGCAGCTCCTCTTAGAGGTGGGTATACCCTGTAGAATGTTGGCAGACGTGATCCTTCACGTGGTCCTTCAACAGTGACGCGGTGACTATGGTTAACAAGTTCTCCAGCAGTAGCCATATTTATCCACCCAAATCAGTATTATTTTTGAGCTTTAAACTAAATTAGTATACTAATTACAATACTAATATTTAAAGATTGCTGAAGTTTAATATAATCAATCAATAATAGAAGTCCTTGAAAGCTGCTTCTTCCGAAGTTTCTTTTTTGCCCTTCCCTGCTGTTGCAAATCGGACTTCGTCCGATTCAGCATCGGCAGCAGCCGATGCGTATCG
>CAZBFZ010000231.1:0-1072 GCA_964491245.1 uncultured Methanosarcinales archaeon | reverse complement strand
GAATTTACAACATTAAAAATACCCCGCCCCTTGGGGGCGATTGGGATTTTTATTTCAATTCTTTTTTTAAGTATAGCATAGAATATTTCTGCCAGAGTGATTGTAGGAATATAAAGAATTTCTTTATTGCTTTCAGCACTCTTGAAAATGCTCCTTACGTTTTGTGGCGCTTTCTTTAGGATATAGGCTAAAAGAGCATGCGTGTCTGCAACATACATTTACATCACTTTAGCTAAAGATTTCTTTGTTTGCTCCAAGAAACTTTTCAATTCCTCATCACTCACTAATTGTTTCCCAATGCCTTCTAGTGATTTAAAGGTTTTTTTAGAAGCAGGTTTTTGCTCTGGTATTGTTATGACTACCTTTGTATTGTCTTTTAGCTTGACATTTCCAATAGGTTCGATAATGCCTTCCTTATAAATTCCTTCAATTATGGTTTCTGGCATTTTAAGTCACCTTCGATGCATTAAGCAAGTGGTATTTAAATAATTAACTGAAAAATTTTAAAGCAACACGAAATTACTAGTAATTGGGCAACACGATTTTACTGAAAAAAGAAGGCAAGAGGGGCTAAAGGGGGGGAATTTTGGCGGATTGAAGGGGCAGTATGGGGATATTGGTTTATAGCCCGCGCCCCATGATTCCAACGTGAATTGCACGCGAAGCGTGTGGCTTGCCATGGTGCCGAAAATCCAGTCATAACAGCCTGTTGATTTTCGAGCATCTGCCGGAATTAAGATACCGTAGCGCATGCTCGAAAACCAACAGATGAACTGACTCGGTTTTCGGCACCCATTGCGTGGGTTTCCATGTTGCTCCAGCAGCTGGATTATCCAGGCATAGGCAGAGCTTTCCTGCAGTTGTTGAGGTTACATTGGCCCTTATTTCACCTACATTGCAGGTTGTTGCTGTTGCATTGCTTGTAGCTACTCCTCCTCCAGAGATTTGTAATAATGAGGATGGTGCAGTCGTCCCGATGCCGACGTTGCCGCATTAAATTGAAATAACTAATTTGTCTTTTCCTTCTGGATACACCTCAACCTCTTTTCCTTTTTTCAAATTTAAAAAGTCT
>CAZBFZ010000230.1:0-1101 GCA_964491245.1 uncultured Methanosarcinales archaeon | reverse complement strand
TATCTTGGGAAAATCAACGCGCGAAGCGCTTGCCCTCGCGCCGATTAACTCTGCTTTCGTTGTCCAGCAAATTGGCGCCCAGCGCGGACTTCTCTCTCGCTCTGCTCTTTTTGACTTGTATGCGAAAGCTCCCGCAGAATATCGCGCACAGAAGGTGTAACCGTATTCCGCCAGTTCTTTTTCCTTCTTCGCCTCTGCGTGGGCGCGGACATCCACTTCTGTTTTCTCGGGCAGAAGCTGTTTCTGGTGTAAAGTTTAAGAGCGACACCGCAGGGCGTTAGACCCTGCGGGTCGCACCGAACTGACCCTGCGCGGAGCGCAGGGTGTTCCCATTCGTGTGCGCTATTCGTTAGGCGTATCTACTATAAATCAAAAAGCGCCCCCGCGAGCTTCTTCTGAAAGAGGTCTCCCGTCGCTCCGAATATCACGATAGTGAGGGGGGTTGCATAGAGAAGATTGTAGCACTTGATTCAGAAAACAGAAAATCTCCTAACTCAAAAGCGCGAGAGAAGAAAAACAACCCCAAGAATCGCGTATACCAAGTAATTACGATCGGAGTTACTTGGTATAAGCGACTCGACAACAAAAAAACTTTGGTCAGATAGCCAAAGACCCAAACCAAAGATAGAAGCATCATGTCAGACCCTATAAATCAAACTCGTGCACTGATGCGTTTTCGATGTGTCCGAATTCTCTTTGGTGAGCATGACGCAACATCCTGATAATGCCTCCGTGACAGACCACGAGCGGCTTCTCATAGATTCCCGCTTTGACGCGCTCGACAAACGCCATAAGCCGCTCCCGAACTTGCTGTGCCGACTCGCCGCCGAAAGGACGGTAGTCATAGCATTGTTCCTTGTCCGCCTTTCTCGCATCGAAACCGAGTTCCGCATTGATTTCAGTCCATGTCTTTCCCGCAAGCGAACCGAAGTCCCTTTCCAAAATGGAATCAACAACAATAAGGGGAACATGGAGGTTTTCGTTGATGACGGTTGCCGTTTGAATTGACCGTTTGAGAGAAGATGAGTAGAGGACATCATAGAGCGGCTGTAGAGACATTTTCATTTCTACCGCTTGTTGTAGCCCTCTTTCATTGAGTTC
>CAZBFZ010000229.1:0-1104 GCA_964491245.1 uncultured Methanosarcinales archaeon | reverse complement strand
GATTTATTCAAAGACGTTCTGCACTAATCGGAATTTCCGTTCCATTGCTGCTTGCAGCAGCACAATTAAAAAAAGAAATAAGGCCCAAAAGACCAAAGTTTAGCATGGCGGATGGCGTTCACCTGGCAACAACAAGACAGGAAAACTCAACATTAATAACGGCCGATTCTGATTTTTCGGGATTGGAGAATGTAATGCTGATTTAGCTACTTCAGCCTCACAGCCTCCAAATTTCTCGGCGCAGAGGTCTCTATGCGCATGAACTTGTGTATTGCGCTTGCCAGGTCCAGGCAGCGTGAGGACTCTCCGTGGTTGACGATGACTTTCTTGGGCCTCGGGCTGCACTTGTAAATGAAGTTCAGCAGCTGCTTCCTGTTGGAATGTGCCGAGAATTCCTCAAACGTCTCAATCCTGCACCTGACTTGGAGTATTTCCTGGTTTGCGCCGTTGGTAAAGGCTATCTCGCGCTCTCCTCTTTGGATTCTCCTGCCGAGCGAGCCCTCGCCCTGGTAAGAAACTATGGCGAGTGTGTTGTTGGGATTGTCGCCAAGGCCTCTCAGGTATTCAACCGAAGGCCCTCCTACGAGCATGCCTGACGTGGCAAGGATTATGCACGGTTCAGCTGATTGTATCACTTCCTGCCTTTCCTTCGGGCTGCCGATTTCCCTGAAGACCTCTGCCAGGAAGGGGTTCTGGTCCTTGTGGAATATCAGCTTGCGGACCTGGGCGTTAAGGTATTCGGGGTATGCAGTATGGATTGCTGTTATGTCCCACACCAGGCCGTCAATGTAGACCGGAACCTTAGGCATATCACTATTGTACATGAACTGGTGCAGGGTCAGCATTATCTCCTGCGCCCTGCCTGAGCCAAGGACAGGAACAAGGACCTTGCCGCCTTTCTGGATAGTTTCCTTCACCAGCGCTGCGAACTCTGCGTCGTTTTCCTCCTTTGCCTGGTCGCTTATCTCCTTGCCGCCGTAAGTGGATTCTATGATGAGCGTTTCAAGCCTCGGGAACACTGTTGATGCTGCCTCGAGGGTTTGGGTTCGGCCAAACTTCATGTCGCCAGTGTAAAGTATGTTGTGCAGGCCGTTGCCAACGTGC
>CAZBFZ010000228.1:0-1108 GCA_964491245.1 uncultured Methanosarcinales archaeon | reverse complement strand
CACTGTAAAGCACTGAACAAATATATACGGGTAAAACCAATAGTTTAGAAGGATGTTGCAAATGGATATGCGAAAAGGCGTTGTCAAAGGATTCGTGGCAGTCAGCTTAGTCTTCCTGCTTGCATTCACGCTCTTCCTAGTTGCGAACTATATTTACACTGCGTTCGCGTCCGTTACGCTGACCTCGAACAAGGTCAGTTTCCTTGCGAACGCGACTTTTGACACGAACCAGACGGATATAACAATAAACCTTACCATAAGCCTGGGCAACATGACAGGCCTTGGCGTTCCTGTACAGGCAATAGACATCAACCTTTCAGAAGCCGGCTTCGGGAACATAAGCGCCGAGCAGATAAGGTGTCCTGACAATGTCACGACATGGGATAATTCTACTCCTTTATCAGGCGTCCTCCGCTGCGCGAACACGACGGGCAACACGCTGGAAGGCAACATCCAGATAATGATACGCAACCTGTCCGCGCGCTCAAGCCCCGGAATTCCCACGTTCAACGTGAGCGCAAAGAGAAACTCTTCCATACTCCTTGAAAACAGCACCGCTGTGCAGGTGACATTCCTTGAGCTGCAGGCTTCGTCTTCCCTCAACGACACGACTTCAGGCATCCACGAGCAGCGCAGCTATAACTTTACCATAACAAACAACGCGACAGACGGGGACTACTTCGACACCATAGACCAGATAAGGATAGATTACACGGGCTCCGGCTTCACCGACACGGGCGGCGGCAATGTGACGTGTCCGAAGATCCCTGCAACGACCGGCGTGCAGTGGGACAGGTCGAACAGCTCCGCTGCCAATACAATAACCTGTTCGAAAGGTGGAAGCGCCGAGGTTTTGGGCAAGGGCTCATCAACGAACATTCTGGTTGAAAGATGGGGCGCGTCGCCGAGGGCTGGAACCCTGCGGTTCAGGATAATTGTAAATGGTACCAATGCTAACGGCACTTATACAACCGCGAACCAATCAAGCCCCAACGTTGTCGTGAACGGCACGATAAACATAACAGCGACCTCGATGACGCCTGTAAACGTGGCAGTTAACCGCACGAACGTAACAGTGATCAGGTACGCTTTCACGACTGTAGGCGAG
>CAZBFZ010000227.1:0-1115 GCA_964491245.1 uncultured Methanosarcinales archaeon | reverse complement strand
GGCAGTACAGCAAAAGGCTGAAAGTGGTTGCAGGAACGCGGCTGAACTCAAAGCCGTGCGCTAAAGCTGCAGCAGCCGCGGGAACCAGCAATCAGGCATTAGGCACTATGTGGGAAAGTGAGGCAGTGCCTGCCATAAGTTCTGCCAGGAACTATTTAGAAAATGGAAAGAATTAAATACAACCGTGCTTTGAGGGTTGATATGACGACCATAACTGTGAATGTGGACGATGAAGCGTATGGGAAGTTCAAGAAGCTGGTTGCCGAAGAGAGGAACGGCAAAAAGGGGTTTCTTGGGGATGCGATATCTGAAAGCATGAGGAAATACAATGAGGAGAGGGAGCAGGAGGCGGCAAAGAAGAGGCTGCTGGCACTCATGAAGAAGGGGATTAAGCTTGGGTTCAAAGGTTATAAGAGCAGAGATGAGCTTTATGAAGACAGAATGGCAAAAATACTCGCTAATAGATACTAATGTTTTGGTCTACGCCGTAGACCCTACAGACGAATTCAAGCACGAATTGGCAAATGAGCTTTTTGAGTCAGCTTTTGAAAAAGATTCTAAATTTGCAATAAGCACTCAAATCATGGCCGAGTTCGCTAATGTTTGTTACAGACTGAGCAAACACAATCAGAACGTTGGCAGCGAGGATGCCGAAACGGTGTTGACGGCTCTTATGGAAATCACTGATATGCCTAAGCTAACCGTGCTGCCGCAAACCATTTTTCATGCGATGAAAATTCAAGGCCAGCCAGGTATAAGCTTTTTTGATGCTCTTATAGCCGCCACAATGAACGAAAACGGCATCACAACAATCTACACAGAAGACAAGGGATTTGAGAAGATAGCTGGGATTACTGTGATAAACCCGTTTGCCAAAACTATTTAAACACACTCTTTGCACCCGCTTGGCATGATTAAGGTCGCTGACGCAAGGGTTGGCACGTGCGTAATGAACAGGGGCGAGCCCTCCAAGGTTACCCAGAAAGAGAGGGTCACTGTCGGGACTCATATGCACTCCAAGACAAAGCTTACCGTGCAGGGCATATTCTCAGGGAGGTCAGAAGTGCTCACCCTGGGCCATCACGAGAACCTTGAGGATGTTGAGATTCTAAACA
>CAZBFZ010000226.1:0-1135 GCA_964491245.1 uncultured Methanosarcinales archaeon | reverse complement strand
CGCTCCGCGTGAACGCGAAGCTTCTGAACAAGCGGACGGGCGAGATGAAGGAGCAAGAGGTGTACCTTGGCGACTTCCCGATGATGACCCCGCGTGGGACGTTCGTGATCAACGGCGTCGAGCGTGTCGTCATCTCACAGATTCTGCGATCGCCCGGCGTGTTCTTCACGTCGGAGTTTACGCGTGGCCGCCGACTCTACGGGGCGAAGATCATCCCGAACCGCGGCGCGTGGCTCGAACTCGAGACCGACAGCGCCGGAGTAGTCTGGGTGAAGATTGATCGGAAGCGCAAAGTCGCGGCGACATCGCTCTTGCGCGCGTTCGGGTGGGGGACGACCGAGGAGATCCAGCCGCTCCTCGCGGATGTCGACACGTCTCCGACGGTGAAGTACGTCGATGCGACGTTGAAGCGCGATGCGGCAGCGAGTGTCGAGGACGGGCTCACGGAAGTGTACAAGCGTATCCGTCCCGGGGACCTCGCGACGTCGGACAACGCGAAGCAGCTCCTCCACGGGATGTTCTTCCGGTTCGATCGGTACGACTTCGGTCGCGTCGGTCGGTACAAGCTGAACCAGCGGTTCGCGCTCGACCTCCCGATTACGAAGGAGAACCGCATCCTCCGACCGGAGGACTACCTCCTCGTCCTCAAGGAAGTGATTCGGTTGAACGTCGCACAGGAAGAGCCCGACGACGTCGACCACCTCGGGAACCGCCGCATCCGACCGATTGGTGAGCTCGTGCAGAACAAGCTCCGCGTCGGACTCGCGCGCATGGAACGCATCATCAAGGATCGGATGTCGACGATGGACATCACCTCGCTCACCCCGGCGAAGCTCATCAACGCGCGGCCGGTCATCGGCTCGATTCGCGAGTTCTTCATGTCCTCGCAGCTCTCGCAGTTCATGGACCAGACGAATCCGCTCGCGGAGCTCGAACACAAGCGCCGTATTTCTGCGATGGGTCCCGGCGGGCTCTCCCGCGAGCGCGCGGGATTCGATGTCCGCGATGTGCACCGCACGCACTACGGCCGCATCTGTCCGATCGCGACGCCGGAAGGACCGAACATCGGGCTCGTCGGCCACCTCGCGAGCTACGCGCGCGTGAACGAGTACGGGTTCATCGAGACGCCGTACCG
>CAZBFZ010000225.1:0-1163 GCA_964491245.1 uncultured Methanosarcinales archaeon | reverse complement strand
TTATGACAGGCTGCCCTGTTTCCTTGAAAATAGGCGCAAGCTCAGGATGATTTGGAGGAAATGCCCTTGTGCTTCCTTTTCTATGGACAACTAATTTTTTTCTTTTTCCATCAACATTGTGCTCCTCTAGTTTTGCAATATTATGCGCAACATCATAAACCATGTGCATCTCAAGCTTTTCAGCATCTGTATGGAACACTTTTGAGAACCCTTCCCTTATCCTGTGCAAAATAACCTGCCTGTTTGCAAATGCCATGTTTGCAGCGCATGCCATCGCCTTGTAATAATCCTGGCCTTCATTGCTTTGGAAAGGCGCGCAGGCTAATTCCCTGTCATAGACATGAATGTTGTATTTTCTCATCGTGTCTTCAAAGATTCTCAGATAATCTGTTCCAATCTGGTGGCCAAATCCTCTGGAGCCGCAATGGACCATTATAACAACCTGCTCAGGCGTATGAATCCCAAATTTCTTTGCGATTTCCACATCAAAAATATTTTCCGCCCTAGCGACCTGGATTTCAAGATAGTGGTTGCCAGATCCAAGTGTACCTATTTGGTTGATTCCCCTGTCGACTGCTTTAGTGCTGACTTTTTCGGGGTCAGCCCACTCAATCTTCCCATAGCCTTCAGTTCTTTCCAGATCCTCTTTCCAGCCAAATCCGTTCTCAACGCACCATTTAGAGCCGTTTGACATTATTTCCTTAAATTGCGGTTTTGTTGCCTGTACAAATCCTCTTGCACCAACGCCGGCAGGAACTGTCTTGAACAAAGTGTCAACTAACTCCCTTAATTTTGGTTGGACTTCTTTATAGGTAAGATTAGTTGTAACCAGACGCATACCGCAATTACGTGACTTCGCAAAGCTTATGCTTTGGCAAAAATGTCAAATCCGATACCGCCTGGGCTTATAACTCCTGTTTCAGAATCAAATGCCGCAACGCCGCCGATGGGGAAACCGTCAAGGGCTAAATAAGAATTTCTTACTTAGAATCCCCAGTGCCCATCTGGCATGCAGAACGAAAATTTTTGGATTCCGGGAAGGCAAGCAACATTTGTTACCTGATTGAAAACCCCATTATCCATCTCGTCAAGGAGTTTTTTCGTAGCGTAAATCCTAGCTGGTACCAACATACCTTTCTTATAACTGGTTGGTATTTCCCAGA
>CAZBFZ010000224.1:0-1178 GCA_964491245.1 uncultured Methanosarcinales archaeon | reverse complement strand
AGGCAAAAAAAGGACAGCGTCCTCAAGCGCAAGCTTGGGGACCTTTTTCTTTTTTCTACAAACATTTTTAAGAAATGCGTACTTCCCTGCAGCTTATGGGAATAGATAACAAAACTAAAGTTGTGGGGCTATTTACGCAAAACCCGACCAACCTAAGCGCAGCAATGCACAATGCAGCATACGAACATCTCGGGCTTAACTTCGCTTACATTCCTTTTCACGTGGAAAATCTTGAAGGTGCTATTGAAGGGGTAAAAGCATTAAATTTCAGAGGCGCTTCTGTTTCTATGCCTTTAAAACAGGAAGTGATGCGTTACATTCTTCCCAGCAACGTCGATCCTTTAGCTGCATACATAGGCGCCGTTAATACCGTCGTTAACGACGACGGCGCTTTGAAAGCCTACAATACCTACTGGATAGGCGCAGTAAGCGCATTGGAAGAAGTATGCGATTTGAATGGCAGAAAGGTATTTTTGGTTGGCTCCGGCGGAACGGCAAAGGCAATAGCTTATGGCCTAACGTTAACAGGTTGCACAGTTGTCGTATTTAATAGGACACCTTCAGAGGCAAAAAAGCTGGCCACACATTTCGGCATAAGCTTAGGTGGCAGTTTGGAGGACGTTGCAAGAGCAGGGGATTACGATGTGCTGATTAATGCGACCCCTGTAGGCACACCACCAAATGAACAGGAATCAGTAGTTGACGAAGCTATAGTGAAAGCAGGTAAGGTTGTTATGGATGTCGTTGCCAAGCCTAGGGAAACTACGCTTCTGAGGTATGCAGAAAGCAAGGGCTGTAAGGTTGTTTACGGCTATAGGATGCTGCTGCACCAAGCAGCTGCGCAGTTTGAATTGTTCACAGGGCAAAAAGCGCCGTTTGAAGTAATGGAACGCGCAGTCCTTGAAGCCCTGTCAGCTCCGAGAAGCTAAAGTCGCCTAAACCTTCTTCGTCCCAACAGCAACTATCTCCTTGTACACTTTTTCGTTGTCAATCTTCACGCCGAGCCTCCTGAAGAAGTCAGCCACGTTCTCAACATCCCTGTGGAGGTATTCGTAGGCGTTTGGGGCGTTCGTTGGAATCATCTGCGAGACGTCAATGAAGACCGGGCTCTGGTCAAGGTTGAGGATGTTGAACTTTGACAGATCAGAATGGACAAAGCCGTGCCTGTAAAGCTTCTT
>CAZBFZ010000223.1:0-1184 GCA_964491245.1 uncultured Methanosarcinales archaeon | reverse complement strand
TCTGCCGTGAGAAACTCGCTGCTGCCTGGGCTGCTTGATGTCCTTGCAAGGAACAAGCACGCAGACTACCCGCAGAAGGTATTTGAGGAGGGCATTGTTGCAGCACGCGATGGCGGCAAGATAAGGGAGTGGCACTCGCTTGCACTGGTTTCTGCCCATTCAAAGGCAGACTTTACCGAGCAAAAGCAGCACCTCTCGGCGATTCTGGGCTCATTGGGCATTCAATTCACAATTCCGCCAGTGCAGCATCCTGCTTTTCTAAAAGGAAGAGCTGGAAATATTGTTGTTGATAAGCGGGCCGTTGGCATAATAGGGGAGATAAGCCCGGCAGTCCTGAGCAAGCTGGGAATTGAGATGCCGGCAGCTGCGCTTGAGCTGGACCTGAGCTTGCTGCTCTCTTAATTATAGTTAAGGCATATTAAAAGACCTTAAGCCACTTTCTAAAAAGTATCGATGTTACAATTGAAAATATGATGTAAGTGGCAAGCCAGCCTGGCTTCCACCCAAGCAATGCAACGTCTCCAAATGGCTGCAACGAGCTTAAGCCAACAACAATCCTTTCAATCTGGCTGTCTTTCTTTATGCCCTTCGGCTTTGCAAGAACAGGGCTTTCGTACATGAACTTGTCGGTCACAAGAACGTTCTGCGTGTAAAGCTCATCCCCGAAACTGTAGCTTAGCCCGTAAGTGCCTTCCTTCTCCCCTTTCAGGCTCCAGGCAGCCTTGCCGCCTTTTATTTCCTGGACAGGCTCTGAAATTATGCTCAGGCCTTCTGTTGCTGAAATCGTGATGTTGCCTTCTGCCCCTTTGGCAAAATAAGCTGTCGCGGTGAATTCCTCTCCAGGATTAATGGGATTGTACGCCAGATGCGTCTGCATCCACCCGAAGAGCAGAAAAAGCGGTATTATCGTTACCAGCATGGACTTCCACGAGGAATTCATCTGCTGCATGGACTTCTTCATCATGTCCTTCTGCAGCTGCGCAGCCCTTCCCGGCTCTTTTGTTGTGCGAATCTCAGCCTGCATGCTTTTGACTTCGTCCTTCATTTCCTTCAGCATCTTCTGGTTTGTCGTGTACTTGTAAACTACAGTTGTAACGGCTGAAACAATGACTGAAAGGACAAATATCGCAGCCAAAGGCGGCAGGTTCAACACGATATTCAAAAAGTCAAGCCATCCCATTTTT
>CAZBFZ010000222.1:0-1187 GCA_964491245.1 uncultured Methanosarcinales archaeon | reverse complement strand
AAGCGGCCACAGCCTCCTTGCTTTCAGACATGAACGGGACCCATACGGAGCACATATGCACGACAAGTTTCATCGGTCCCGAGGGAAGGTTGTTTCCTGACTGCTGCAGGTTATACCGCCGCCAATCAACATCCTTTACCGCTTCAGTGAGTGCGCAAGCGCTCTGCTGGTAAAGCAGCGGCACGCGGTTCGCAAATCTGATAAGCTCTATTGTATCTTCCTTCTTTTCGTCGTCATCATTTTCCTTCCTCTTTTTTGTTAATGTTTCTCCGGCAAAACCGTAAATGATTCCTACCTCGATCAGAAAAGGAAATCCCCTGTACACTTCCGGGTCGCGCGTTATAGACGTCACGAACTCTGCATTCGGATATTCTTTCTTCAGGCTCTTTTCCAGCTCTGCCGATCCTATTGGCGACAGGCAGTCAGTAGGCGGCCGCTGGACCTTCGCATTCTGCATCCCTTTGATTAACTTTTCTATTGCAGTCCTGTCAAGCTCCTGCGGCTTGCTGTCTTCTGGAAGCTTTGCGAGCTTGCATATTTCCTTTGATGATTGCTGGCCAACGGAGGAGAACTCGTTTGTCAGGAATGACTGCAGCGTCCTGGAGCTTGTGTTCTGGAGCAGTCTTTGCAGGATACCGAACTCCATGCCGTGCGGGTGCGGCTTCATCCTCTTCGGAGGCTTCGGCAAGTCATTTAGCGACCTAGGGAATATAGTCTTCGTCCCGTCCGGAGACGTGTAAGATATCTTCGCGAATGGGTTGGAGATCGAAGTCTGTTTCAGGTAGTCTTCAACAGTCTTCCTGTACCTTCCATGGATTTCCATTTCCACGCGGACTCCATGCTCGCCAAGAATATCTTTTTCAATTTCCTCTTCCTTTATTATATCAGGCTCGTTTTTTGCAGTGTTCAAGTGCAGTTCACAATAATAAGTCTTTTTCTTGCTCTCGATCTTCGACCAGACTTTCGTCGGCACGCCCGTTGTCAGCTGCGCGTAAAGCGTCACGCTGCTTATCCCGATGCCCTGCTGCCCACGCCCTTGAAGTAATCGGTGAAACTTGCTTCCGTAAAGTAGTTTTCCGAATACGCGGGGCACGTTTTCCTTCACAATCCCCGGGCCGTTGTCTGTCACTGAAACGACGTAGGTATTTTCATCCTTCTGCTTTATCTTGACTGTGATGTCCGGAAGG
>CAZBFZ010000221.1:0-1192 GCA_964491245.1 uncultured Methanosarcinales archaeon | reverse complement strand
TGTTCAAGCGCCCCTCAAAGCTGCGGCATATTGAGCTTTTTTACGTTGCCATGCTGTCAAAAGGGCTTGAGGGCCTGGCAGACCAGCTTGTCTCATCCACTAGCAGTAACAGCAGGCACAGCAGGAATTTTGCAGAGTCCATGCAGGTGCTGCTGCTCAGCCTTCTGAATTGCCTGGATGCTCTGGATTACCGTTCAGCCTCGGCATTTGCCAATGAGGTTCTGCTTGTCCTTGACAAGTTTGACGAGAAAGACGCGTATGCCGGCAGGGTGAAGGGCTTGCTCCAGCAGCTTTCTGAAATAGTCATTGACTGGTCTGTTACAAGTGAAGTAGAGTCAAAGGCCATTGCTGTGCAGCAGAAGCAGCGCTGAGGCTTGCTCAACAGTTCTTAATAGTTGCGTATTTTCCGTATTTTTACGGCTTGCCAGTCAATCGCAAAACCACCACCGCTGGTCAGAGACCAGCGGCATGCTCGCCCCTTCGGGGCTCGGGTGGTTTTGCTCAGACCCTGATTTTCCACAAACAGATACCACCAATCAGAGATTGGTGGAAAATCAGATTTTAAACAAGGGTTTCTCCGCAAACGCTGGAAAACAAGACATTGCCCGTAAAATGCGGGATTGCCTGTAGCTTGTGAAACTTCTGAAAACAACGTGGGCAACCTTCTAAAACATCCCCTAACTTCTTTCCATCATGGCAACAGCCGCATGCATCCTGACGTTCATGCTTGTTTTTCTTATCGGCTTTGTGTGCGGAAAGCTGTTTGCCTCAATCCAGCTGGCTGCAATAAGAACAGCAGCAATAATAAACCAGCCCGAGGCTGGTGCAAGAAAGAACGTTGACACGCTGATGCGATTGGGGAAGAGGCAGTAAAGAAACTGCTAAGAAACTGTTGCAAAACATCATTTTTTCTCAATCCTGAAAAGCCCCACGTCAACCCTTCTCATTCGTGATTTGTGGAACTGGTATGTTTGCTTTAGCTGCAGCTGCAGTGGCAATATGTTTGTTACACTGAAGCCGTTGTCATCAGCGATTTTTTTGACAAAATCCGCAGTTACTATCTTATGAAATGAATAAGCCACGTCAGCAACTTTGAACGCCTGCAGCAGGAACTGCCTGTCAGCGTGCTTCTCTTTTGTTCCAAAAGGCGGGTTCTGGATTACAGTATCAGCCTTTTTGCTGAAATCTGCAA
>CAZBFZ010000220.1:0-1194 GCA_964491245.1 uncultured Methanosarcinales archaeon | reverse complement strand
GGACAACCTTTGTCCACAGCCCGTTCGAGGAGATATTCAAGATGCTTGACGAGGTCGATGAGGACGTCATGGGCCTGGGCTTCTCTGACATCAAGTTTATCGTTGTGGACACTTTGCCAAAAGGCGCTGTAATAATCACAGACCTGACAGAGGTTGTTTTCAACCCTGAAGCTGCTGACATGGCTGAAGAGCCAAGGCTGGACATAACTTACGAGGACATTGGAGGATTGTCAGAGGAAATAAAGAAGGTCAGGGAGATGGTCGAGCTTCCTCTGAAGCATCCTGAGATTTTTGAAAGGCTTGGCATAGACGCCCCAAAGGGCGTGCTGCTTCATGGCCCGCCTGGAACGGGAAAAACACTGGTTGCAAAAGCCGTTGCCAACGAAACAAACGCCTACTTCACGCACATAAACGGCCCTGAGATTATGTGCGTTGGCGGCGAGACTAAAATATTCACTAACCCGAAAGGGTATGTGAAAGCAGCCAGCGTCTTTGAGAAAGACGGCAGCATCGAGGAGCGCGGAAGAATAAGCATAAAGAAGCTGAAAGAGCCGATAAAGACATTTGCAATAGGCAAAGGCAACGGCATAACTACAGCCAAGATAACGCATGTCGCGAAACTAAAAGCTCCTTCTTTCAATTTCAGGCTAAGCGATGGCAACGAGGTTATAGTTTCGAAAAATCAGCCGTTCCTTGTTTACGAGAACGGCAGTTTTGTATGGAAACGTGCTGAGGAGCTAAAGGAAGGTGATTTTGTGGCGCGGCTGAATAAGGTCGCTACAGAAGAAAGATCTGAGGCAATAGATGTAAACAAGATAAAAGGCATTGTCCGGGAAGGCGGCAAGTATGCCCTTAAGAGCAAAAATCTCTCCAGAAGCAATTTTATTTCCTTGCCAGACAAGACGTCGCCTGAACTGTTGGAGTTCCTTGGTCTCATCTTTTCCGAAGGCAGCATAAGCAAGGAAGGTGATTCTCTGGTATTTGCAAATAAAGGCGAAAAACTTTTGCAGCGATATAAAGAACTTCTGTACACCCTGTTTGGAATAGAGAACTGCAAAGAATACGAAGATGAAGCAAATGTTAGAATAGCAGTCTATTCAAAAACTCTTGTGGAATTCCTAAGGCTTCTTGGTTTTGCGTATGGCAGCAAGCTTTCCATACCGGGATACTTCTACAAGCTGCCGAAAAAAGAAA
>CAZBFZ010000219.1:0-1205 GCA_964491245.1 uncultured Methanosarcinales archaeon | reverse complement strand
CCAAGTTTGTTCCGCGGATAAAGCCCCTGTACTTCTGCCTCGAGAAGGAAGTGGCCGCCTACGCATTCCTGCAGAATTTCGGCATTCGCTTCAACGAGTGCCCCCATTCAAGAATTTCTTTCAGGGCTGCGGTGAGGGACTTCATCAACGAGCTTGAGCAGCAGCATCCGGGAACAAAGCAGAACATCGTCAAAAATTTCCTGAAGCTGCTGCCGCGGCTGAAAAAAAAGTATTCTGCAGCAGCCAGCATCAAGTACTGCGGCGGCTGTGGCGAGCCGTCAAGCAACGAGGTGTGCAAAGCCTGCACGTACGTCAGTTCTCTAAGGGAATCGCTGAAAGTAAAAGCAGCTGCCCCGCTCTCTGCAGCGGCGGATTAGCAAAGTTTTAAATACGTAAAAACGAGTTTTCCAGGTAAGAATGAAAAAGAGGTGCTCTAGGCTGTTCCTAGCTTTTGCTGTTGTTATAGCTGTTGCGCTCCTCATCCCTGCCTTTGCCTCCGCCGCCGTCACGCTTAAGGACCCGAAGTTCGGTGTCGCGAACCAGTCAACATTCAACCTTACTGTTGCAAGCTCAGCGGCTGCCACATGCAAATACAGCAGCCCTTTTGAAAAAAACTTTGCTGAGATGGCAGCGTTCACCGAAACAGGTACTACAACTCATAAGCTGCTCAACTTCAACCTTCCTGATACAGGCCAGCAGTACAGGTTCTTTGTTGAGTGCTCCAATGCAGAGAAGGGGAATTTTGAGCTTTCAGTTGACAACTCTCCGCCGGTTATTACGCGCGTTGTGGCTTCCCCTTCTGCCGTCATAGAATTGCCCCTTGAGACAACGCTCATTGTTGAGACGAACGAGAACACAACGTGCAAGTATAACGGCTTGGACTCTGCCACATACGACTCCATGCTTACCTTCTTCAAGGCAGCTGACGCTGACAAAGTCAAGGAAAACTATGAGAACTATCACGAAAGCAGGGTCACCGGGCTTTCTGATAAGACATCTTACGCATACAACATTACCTGCCGCAACCTGGCCCAGCTGGCGTCATCCGTTGCAAAGGTTGCTTTAAGCGTGGACACCAGCGTGGCCCCGAGCATTACTGAAATAAAGCCCGCCAGCGGCTTTGCCACAATCTCAAAGGAAGTTATCTTGTCAGTCACCACGAACAAAAAGTCTGTCTGCACCTATGGCAACACCACCGAGTATAA
>CAZBFZ010000218.1:0-1207 GCA_964491245.1 uncultured Methanosarcinales archaeon | reverse complement strand
ACAACAGCCAGAACAACCACCAAGACCATTGTGTTAACCGGCGTTGGCTTCTTGGCAGGGGGGGCTTCCCCGGGCTTTGCTTCAGGAGCAGGAGCTTCAGGCGCTGGCGGGGCAGCAGGAGGAGCTGCATCTGCCCTTCCCTGCACGGCAACAGTGCTCGTGCCTATGTTGCGAATGTCCTTGTTAATGGCGTAGCTGAGGTCCTTCTTCTGCCCTTTGCTAACTTGGGCAAAGAACCACTTCACGACAGGGTCTGCTTCCAGAACAATGGGCTTTTCGCCCTTAAAAGTGACCTGGTTGACGTTGCTGGCAGCCGTCTTCGGAATAACCTCAACCACTTCTACGTTCTTCAGGTCAGCAGTCTTTGCCTCAACAGAGAGCTTAACTACCGAAACAGTAACCTCTTCCTTTGTAACCTTATTGGTTGCGGTGACAACCTCAATGGTCTTGCTGACAGAGCCGCCAGACGCCTGGACAGTAGTTGCAGAGCCTGCTGAAACCGCCTGCTGGATGTTGCCCAGCTCCTGCTGCGCAGACTCTGTCTTGGCCAAATAGTCAACCGCGTACTCAAGGGCTGAGGCGGTTGCTTCAGAACCCGCAGGAACCGCCTTTAACTCCGGGGCAGCAACGGTCTTGTACTCGACATTGCCAGCTTCAGCAGCCACCTGGAAAGTCGCAGGCAAGGCCTCCTTTACGGTCTCTACAGTTTGCCGACTGGGCTCTGGAGCTGGTGTTGGGGCTGGTGCAGCGCCTCCACCACCACTACCACCGCCTGAAGACCCTCCTCCTGTGTCAGCAGCCTTTTCTGCAACAGCAGTAACGGTGAAGTTCATGTTCGTAATGGCAGTAAGGTTCCTTATGCTGCCGTTGTCGTTAACCTGAACAGAGGTCACGTTGTACGTGCCGGCAGAAGCTGTTTCTGACGATGCAAAGATTTTGTAGCTTAAGTTGAAATCCTTCCCGCTGGAAGGTATGGTGAAGTTCCTGCTGACCACAGTTGACCCGGTAACGAGGGTGAAGTTTGCCGACGTGACGTTATACCGGAGCACGCTGCTTATGTTCACCGTGAAGTTCACGGTTCCAGCTGTTGTTATGGTTGCAGCGCTTAGGGAAAATCCCGGGATGGTTATGCCAGCGCCGCACCCAGCCGCCTGGCAAGCGCCGCTTGAGGTAGAGCTGTTAACCGCAGTAGCGCCAGAGCAGCAGA
>CAZBFZ010000217.1:0-1207 GCA_964491245.1 uncultured Methanosarcinales archaeon | reverse complement strand
TGAAAGGTTTGCAAGAGGAATTTCGTTCCGGCTGCAGCAGCTGCGAAAAAAGGGCCAAAAAATAATATTCATCACACATCAGCCCCCTCACGGCACAAAGCTGGACTACATCTGGAGCCATCACGGCAACAAGAGCTACACGAGGTTTATCAGAAAAGCGCAGCCGCTGCTGCATGTTTGCGGTCATTTGCACGAGACGCAGGGCAAGAAAGACAGGATTGGAAAGACGCTGATTATCAATCCGGGGCCGAAGGGGCAGATTGTTGAGGTTTGAAATCTGATGAATGAATACGAAAAGAAACTAAAGAAGTTTTTACAAGAAAACAATGTAAAAGGCGAGCATCTGCATTTTGAGAACTCTGTGCATACCGTTGAGGATGCGTGCAGAGAAGTAAATGCTCAACCTGACGATTTTGTTAAAACTATCTGCATGATTGCTAACGATGGAAAAGTTATCGGTGCGCTTGTGTTGGGTTCGCATAGGGCTAGCACAGAAAGAGTGGCTAGTGTATTAAAGATAGAAAGACCGCATGTTGCCACACCGGAACAGGCTTTGAAGAAAACAGGATACCTTGTAGGCGGCACACCTCCATTCGGGTATGAGGCAACATTCCTAATTGACCCAAAAGTCATGGAGAAAGATATTGTGTACGTAGGTGGAGGAACTCCTAACGCCCTTGTGAAGATCAGCCCAGAAGAAGTACAGAGAATCGATCACGGCATAATTGCAAGGATTAGTAAATAACCTTTTGGCCTGTGTCAAGTGGCTTCTTCAGGCGTTTTTGTTGGCTGCTGTGAGTGAAACGTTGAAATTCTTCCGGTTATGGCTGGAAAAAAAATATCGTATGGGCACAATTTGAGGATTATTGTTTTTTGCTGTGCCCGTAACTTCTTATTTGATCTATAATCAACCGCAGCATCCTGGAGACGTATTCCTTATAATTGCCCTTATCAGCAAGATCCAATGATTGATAATATTCTTCTCTTTTCTCAAAAGGGATAAAGAACATAGGGAATCCTTTTCTCATCAGGATAAAATTCATAAGTGTTCTCGCAGTTCTGCCATTTCCATCTTCAAAGGGGTGTATCCAAGTTAATTTTGCATGAGCCAAAGCAGCTAATTCAAAGGGGTGCAGCTTATTTTTATTTGCACTATACCACTTAAAGAAGTTAAGCATGTGTTTCTTGACTTCAGTATGCGGCGGTG
>CAZBFZ010000216.1:0-1210 GCA_964491245.1 uncultured Methanosarcinales archaeon | reverse complement strand
CCAAAATAACATCTGCTTTCCTCATAATATCCTTAACGACAATCCAGAATCCTTGTTTCATTTACTTGTTAAGCTCTATCTATATAATAAACTACCCTTAATTTTAAGAAGAATCAAATCGTATCAAACTGTCCAACGCAGTCATCGACAAGTTTCTGGCAGTTTGAAAGCATATCCCTTAGCCTGGAGTCTTGCGTTGCACTCTTGATTTGGCCAAGCTTGTCAACAACCAGCCTCAGGAACCTTATGATATCCCCTTCCTGCAGGCTTGTGTTCTGAAGAATCTTAAAAATGCCATGGTTATGGTACAGGGGATGGACAATTGAAGTCAGGTTTTCTATCTGGCCGAATCTCTTCTCCCTCTTGAGGTAAGGGTGGTGCCATACCATCTTCCTGAGGTCATTTTCAGGCTTTGATGGGTATGTTTTTGAGAATTCAGTCCTTTCCCTTGCTTCATAACATATGCATGCGACAATCATCAGCATCTGATATTCATTCAGCTTTGTATAGAAGTCAGTTGCAAATATTTCTCCTACCAATATCTCATCAGAATAAATGTTTGACGCAAAAACCCCCTTTTCAGTCAGTGAATTTCCTTCCACATAGCCCATCTTCTCCAGCTTTTTCCTGTAGTTGTAGAATGCATTATGGCTTATCACATTTTCCCGGTTCATCAGGTTCTTCCGGTATTTCTGGAACGAGTGAAAGCTTTTGCACAGTATTTCGCCAATCTCTTTCTCATTATGGTGCCTTATGAGGTTCAGCACAGTATTCACGGAAAGCCTGAACTGGGACTTGATGGGCAGAGTGTCAGAATGGATTATCTTGCTTACCCTGCCATAATCAAAAAATTTTCTTTCTATCAGGATGTAAACAAATCCTTCTGTATCTATCCCCCTCCTACCTGCCCTGCCTGCAATCTGGAAATACTCCTTTGAATTCATCAGGCGAAATGAAACACCGTCAAATTTCCTCAAAGACTCAAAGCATACACTCTTGGCAGGCATGTTTATTCCGACTGCGAAAGTTTCAGTTGTGTACAGAACTTTTATCATTCCCTTCTCAAAAAGCTCCTCGACAATCTCCTTCATGATTGGCATTATACCGGCGTGATGGAAGGCTATCCCATAAGGAAGCGTCTGCCTCAGTATCCTCACAGAATCCAGCCTGTTGATCTCTGGATTGGCATTTGCCAGCTTGGCCCTGACAA
>CAZBFZ010000215.1:0-1211 GCA_964491245.1 uncultured Methanosarcinales archaeon | reverse complement strand
TGGTGCCGATGTTGACGTGGGGCTTGGAGCGCTCGAACTTGGCCTTGGTGGTCATCTCACCTCCTGCTGTGACCGCGGTGCTGTGGCCGCAATGACAATGACGTCGCCATGATGCATGAAAACACCAGGGTGCTCACACGCGAATGCGGGGACGTGCACCGAAAATCGGAAGAGGATCTACGAAGCTGGAGACGGGAATTGAACCCGTGACCCCGTCCTTACCAAGGACGTGCTCTGCCCCTGAGCTACTCCAGCAGGACAGCCACGCAACGCTCACCGCCTCCATCCGCCGCCCAAACGCACAGCACCATGGCAGGCCTTTTTCCCGTTTTGTGGGGAAAAACCTGCCATGGCGTAATCTTTCAATTTTATCTTTTTATTCAGAAGTGTCAAGCTCTTTTCACTGCGCCAAGCGCAGTGTCGTTGAGCCACTTCTCCAGCGTGGCCTTGGGGAAGCGCCAGACCTTGCCCATCTTGACCGCAGGGATCTCGCCGCGCCGCGCGCGCCGGTAGATCGTATCCGGCACCACGCCCAAGTATCGCGCCACCTGGTCCACCGTCATGATTTTCTGCATGACCGGTCACCCCTTTCAGCGTCCTCACGTTCTGAATTCATAGACAGTTTCTCCCCTCTCAGGGAGAAAACATGGATCTTCGGTGTTTCCCGGGAGAAATACGGCTAACGTGAGCGCATAGACTAGCTCAAACGTCCACGCCTGTCAAGCGTTATTTGGGGTTTGGTGGAGTCTGGAGGACAAGCGGGCAGCGGGAATCGGCGCCTTCGCTCGCCCGCCGTTGAGGCAGGCTCGCTCCGGTCGGCCACCCGCCCCGCCGAGCGGTGGTCGCCGCTCCTGTTCGTCGCGGCGACGTCTATCAAATTGAAGGCGGGGCTCCCCTCGATTCCCGCTGCGTTGCAAGAAAAAGCGGGCAGCGGGAATCGAACCCGCGTAACCAGCTTGGAAGGCTGGCGCACTACCACTGTGCTATGCCCGCGTCGTCGCGAACCGCAGTCTACTCTCGTTTGGGGATTTTTTGGAGGTCGGACCAGCGGCTCGCTTCGAGGACCGGCAAATTGGCTTCCGTGGGCACATAGACCACGGTTTCCTTGTTCCCCTGGAGGCCCTCGATCCAGCGGTAGCGCAGGTAGTTCTCGCTGATGCTGCCGGCGATGATCTCGTTGCTCTTGGCCACGCCCTCGGCCCTGGCCACCT
>CAZBFZ010000214.1:0-1236 GCA_964491245.1 uncultured Methanosarcinales archaeon | reverse complement strand
TGTGCAAACGAGGAAACGTTTATATAGGTTTTGGACGCCTTTGTGCAACATGGCTGCGTCTTTGACAGCGCTTGAGGAGACCAAGCTCAAGATTCTTGCAGTTGACTGCCTTAAGGCCATGAAGTCGCAGAAGACCTTCCGTGTCCTTTCAAAGGAGCTCTCACTGCCCGCAGGCGTCCTTAACCGCTACATCCACGGCTATGTGCTGCCAAAGGCAGACCGTGCTGACAAGATAATCTCCTTCTTCACGAAGAGCTACCTTAACCGGCTTTTGGAGTCTGCCAAGAGCAGGGGCTCAAGGTTCATAGTCACTGCCGACCTTCTGTCGCAGCCCTTTCTTTTGAACGTCATCGCATTTAACGTGAGGAAACTGTTTGCTGGCGCGTTGGCTTCAAAGAGAGTTGATGCCGTGCTCACCGCAGCTTCTGACGGCATACCATTGGCGATTGCTGTTGCAAACCTTCTGAATTCAAAGGCAGCTTATGCCAAAAGGACCCAGGAGCTTGCCTTTTCAGGCCATTATGTTTCCAAGGGCACCGCAGCTAGGCCGATTGCAGCGCCTTTTTACCTTCCCAAGTCGCTGCTGAAAAAGAATGACAACGTGCTGGTTGTTGACGACGTAATCAGGGCTGGCACCACCTTCGATTCGCTGATGAGCATATGCGGCCAGGCAAAGGCAAACATTATCGGCATATTTGCGCTGTTCATAACCTCCTCAGCTTACCACGACCTCAGGAAGAAGCACAGTGTACATTACCTTGTCCTGCTGGAGGGCTAGCGCAGCTTGATTATCTCTGCAGTGTTTGTTTCTGTTTCATAAACTGCGATGCTCATCCCCTTTATCTTGTCGCTTGTTTCGTCAACAAGCGTTCCCGGGTTGAGCCACAGCGTCTTCCCTTCTTTTTTGGCGTGCGCAACGTGGGTGTGGCCTGAGAAAACAGCATCGTACTTTCCAGACTTCAGCGCATTCTCAACCAGCTGAGGAATGTGTCCGTGAGTCACGAAAATCTTTCTCCCATCAACAGCAAGCTCCATCTTCTCATCGTGGTATTCAATGAAGCTGCCATTCCTTTCACTGTGCATCTTGTGGTCGCCGTCGTTGTTGCCAAAAACGCATTTTATTGGGCACTTCAAAGCGGAAAACCTCGCTGCAGAGAAAGGCGCCACCCAGTCGCCGCAGTGAACAACAAAGTTCACCTTCGCGTTGTTGAAGAAGTCAATAGCCTGGAGAATCCT
>CAZBFZ010000213.1:0-1246 GCA_964491245.1 uncultured Methanosarcinales archaeon | reverse complement strand
AAGGGCAACCTTTCAAGGGTTGCAAAGTCCAGAATGGACAGGGCAATTGGGCTTTACAGGGAAGGAGCTGCTCCCAGGATAATTGTAACAGGCAGAAAAGAGTCTGTTGCTATGAAGCGGTACGCAGTCAAGAAAGGCGTCAGCATTTCCCATGTCCTTTTGGAATCCCGGGCCTTGGACACAGTAGGCAACGCCTTTTTCACGAGGAAGACGTTTCTGCTGCCAAACAACTGGCAAAGCGTCATTATAGTTACATCCATCTTCCACATCAACAGGGCAAAGATTGTTTTCAGCAAAGTCCTCGGCAGGTCTTCTCGCATGCTGTTTGTGCCTTCGAAGCGCGTATTGTCAGATAAGGCGTTAAGGGGCAAGCTCGAAGCCGAAAGAGGGCTCACTCTCCTGACGAGGCTTCTCAGCGCTCTTGTAGCAGACGGTGACATGAAAGCGATTGAGAACTTTGTCAGAAAGAATCCCCTATACGGCTCTTACGGCCGCAGCCCATCTGGAAGCAGTTAGCGCTGCCGTGCCTTCTCCATCTCCTTCCTTGCCTTGTCAGCCAATCGGTGCGCTATATGCAGGGGCTCTGGCAGCTTGTGCGGCTGCCGTATTGTCTTCTGGACGATTTCAACAGCGGTTTGCAGGCTTACCTTGTGGCCGCTCGAAACGAAAAGGGGCTTTGAGTGCGGCTTTGCCTTTACCTCAGCCCCGATTATTTCCTTCCCTACCTTTATGTTGCCAGCTTCGTCTTCCTCGCCAAGCAGCTTTGTCTTTGCAATGCCCACAGTTGCCTGGCCAAGCTCCACTCCCAGGTGGGAAGCCAAGCCGCACCTGAGCGGATGCAGGATTCCGTTACCGTCAACAAGCAGGACATCGGGCTTGTGCCTCAGCCTGCTGAACGCCTCTTTGATGGCAGGGCCCTCGCGAAAGTATAGCATTCCTGCAAGGTAGGGAAAGTCGCTCTCGACAGCAGCGGTTCTCTTCTCAATAACGTTAAGCTTGTCGTCGCAGACAACAACCGCAGCTATCACTGTGTTGTTGACGTATGCGCAGTCGCAGCCGCCAATTGTCCTTATCTCCCCCGCCTCATCATATGTTATGACCTTGTGCGCTGCTGCCAGCTGCTCCTCTTTTAGCCTTTCAATGTCCATTTTAGCGTTCGTAGTTTCTTGATCAACCTTCTTTCTAAGAAGGTTGAATGGGCCTGCTCGGATTCGAACCGAGGACATCCTCCCTGTGAAGGAGGCAT
>CAZBFZ010000212.1:0-1253 GCA_964491245.1 uncultured Methanosarcinales archaeon | reverse complement strand
GGCAGCATGCCGTGCCTTTTATGCTTCTTAACTTCTTGCACAGGCTCTCCGAACCTTGATCCTACATCTGCGCAGACATATACCTGCAAGGGCAGCACCTGCATTATTTGAGACTGGAGCTTGGCTAACTCTTCAAGCCTGAATTCTTCTTCTGGCACTCCGAAGTACTCCGCGCCAATTCTTCTGGCCTCTGGAATGCCTTGTCTTACTAGTTCTATTATTTTTCTGGACAGGTCCTCTGCTTTTGGAACAATTACCCGCTCGTCAGGGTATAGTGCTAATGTCGCGCTATTCCCTCCAAGAACTCCTCTCATCAAAAGCTGATAGTCGACTTCTTTTTTTGTCCTCAGAAATATTTCTCCGCACAACTTAACTATCTCTTCATTTTTCCGTGCATAGACTAGAGCAATATCGTGTAACACTCCATCAAAAAACGTGATAATTTGGCCAAACCTTTCTACAGGCAAATAAGCTGGCTTTAATTGGTCAGGAATGCAGTTTATCCCCGCAGCCGCTTTAAAATGGAAAGGAGCAACCGCGCCCCCGCTCTGTGCTTCAACAAGATGCTCAATTCCACAGAGGAACTGCCTTTCAGGCCTCACCCCACTTACACCAATCATTTGCTGAAGGGTTTGGTAAACATCCATTCTTAAGCCGTCCATCTCAACTGCGGCGGGGCTGGCCATGCCAGACTTTATGGCGACAACCGCTTGCGTCAACGCATCTTCTGCCTCTCTCAAAGCTGTATCCGGGCTACGGCTGTTCTGCAGCTGTTTTAACTTGCCCCTGTATTCAAGCAGCTCATTTAAAACAGGCTTACCTGCCTGTGCGAATGCAACTGCGAGGAAATGAAGCGTTTCATCGTCAACTTCCCCTGAAGCAAGGTATTGCCGAATTCTTTCTTTATGGGATGATGTTGCTCCGTGATTCCTTCTTAGCACGTTATAAACTGACTCTACGAGCGGGGTCAGGTCTTTACTGCTCAACGAAGAGCCTGTTCCTGCTTTTTCCTCAAGTGTGCTAGAAAAAGAGTGAAGTAAGCCGCCAACACGGCCAGTTTGCAGTGCGTAGTCAAAGAACAGCCGCGCCCTGCCAATGCTGCTGCTTAACCCAGACACCTTTGCTCCTAAAGCCTCGGTTTGAAGCTCGAGTTCGATTTGTTTTTCCTCAACTCTTGTTGTGAGTTGTGAACTAAGCCTTGGCATAAGCGCTGCAACAACACGGTCGGCGCTGGCGAGCTCAGCAGCAGCCTG
>CAZBFZ010000211.1:0-1254 GCA_964491245.1 uncultured Methanosarcinales archaeon | reverse complement strand
TTCTTGAGCGCGTTGTTGGAGCAAGGGACGAGCTTGTCGTTGAGCCCCTGAAGCAGGGCGAGACTCTCATGCTTAACGTCAATTCATCCGCAACTGTCGGGATTGCTGCCGAGCTGAAAAAAGGTGCAGTCCTTCTAAGGCTCAAGCTGCCTGTATGCGCAGAAGCCGGCTCAAGGGTAACGCTCTCTCGCCTTCTCGGCAGCAGGTGGAGATTAATCGGGTACGGGATTATAAAGGCGTAACATTTATATACTTCTTATTTACTGTGCAGTAGTTACAATGAAGGGTATAATTAAGCTCGCATCAGATTTGGAACTCGTGATTATTGAAGCAGGAAGCTTGAAATTCAATCGGGAAGACAAGCATCTTCGCGACCTGGTCAGACGTACGTATGAAGAAGTTCAGATTCCGGTTTTGCAGGAGTTTGGTGAGAGCGTTGAGGATAAGGCGCTCAGGCCGGTTGACAGTATCGGCTGGACTGCTGAACGCGGCATGCTCACGGACAGGAATGATCAGCAACCAGGCTACAATCATCTGATTCTGGCTAAAAGAAGCGGGGCCGGCAAACTGCAGCCAATCGGTATGAGGGTAACTGACGAAATTCGTGTCCCTCGCTTTGGTAACGTCCTGATGGAATATTATGCTGGCATGGTTCCTGCAAAATATGATGACGAGAGGCATGATGTTGACCTCAGCTTACTTTCTAGCGCCACCGGCACCGCCGGTATGACACCACATCAAATCCTTATGTCTTTTGACAGGCACCTTACAAAGTCACCTCACAAATTTTTGGCTACGGTCACAGATGGCGTTGGCATAGAAAGGGCCGTTCTTGCCTCGCAAGGGTATGAGCGTTACGGCCCTGAAGGAGAAACCATGCTGTGGTTTCCTCCACTTGCTGCTGAAACCCGAGAGCAGTACCAAAAGGCTAGTCCGGCTGAACTGTTTGTGAGGTTTGGCAGCCAGGTTTCAGACCATAAGTTTCCCTTGGCAGCTGGTCTCTTTATATAGCTGTTGAGAAATACATCAGGGAAGGCAGCGCTGAGCTGGACGCAAGGCGTTTGAAGAGGGCAGGTTACGTATTTGATGCACTTCCTGCTGTTGTTAACACGAGGAGAGCTCACAATCAGGTTTCTGAGAGGTACGGTGGCTTCATTCCGTGCTCTCGAATAACTGCCTAGAAGTGGTCATAAACGTACACCCACAGCGCGTTCTCAATGGCCAGGAATATTCCAAGGTAAAGCATGAAGTTTG
>CAZBFZ010000210.1:0-1265 GCA_964491245.1 uncultured Methanosarcinales archaeon | reverse complement strand
TGCTGCTACTGCTGCTTGAGGAAGCAGAAGGCGTAACGCTGATGTTGCCGTAGTTTGCGATTGGGCCGCTTCCTTGGATAAAGATGCTAACGTTCTCTCTGCCGCCATCGTCAGCAGTGGTAACGGCAAAGTGGTACGTGCCCTTGACATGCCCGCTGATTGTCGTTGAGTTTGAAGTTCCTGGAACTGTCTTGACAAAACTCATGTTTGAGCCCGCAATGTTCGGGCTGTTATTGCTGCCGTTTCCAAGGAACACATTTGACTCGTTTGCGCCTGAGCGGTAGACGTAATAGGTAAGGTTGTAGAAATCTGAGCGGCCTGAGACGTCCTGCGTCACGTTAAGCCACGTAAGCGTGACCGAGGTGTCAGAAGTCGTCAGGGTAAGGTTGCCAATTGACTTGGGCATTACTGTATCGTTTACGGTCACGTTGTAGCCGGGGCTGCTTGAAATGTTAACCTGGCTGCCAGTAACGTTCTGCAGGTTGCCGGTAGCGTCAACAGCAGCAACTGCGTAAAAGAAAACGCTGCCATTAAGGGTCGTGTTGTCAATAAAGAACTGCACTCCTTCAGGAACCCTGGTTGTTGCTGTCAGGTTTGTTATGTTAATGCCAGTGTAGTTGCTGATGTAAACGCCTCCAGGGCCGCCAAACGTCGCGTTGGTGATGTTAAAGGCTGACCTGTAAACTATGTAGCTTTCGCCTGTCTCGCCAGAGGAATCGGTCCAGTTTATCATGACAGTGCCACTGGGAGTTGCTGTAAAGTTCACAGGCGTAGGAGCAGCAGGAGGAGTGGTATCTGACTGGAGGATGTTGTCATCGCCGCCAGTGAAGTGCGGCAGGACAATCCATACGTAGTTTGTTGATGTATTGACAATGCATCCCTGGGTAAAGTTGGTATCGTTATAGCCAATGTCAAACACGCACGGCATCCCTCCTCTAGTGGCGTTGAACCATGTCTGGTTGTAGTCGCTCCACTCGCTCGGAACGGAACTGATGTTGTCAGTGCTGCTATTCCACACCATGTTCCAGCTGTCGTCAAACAGCGTCTTTAATGTAACGTTAATCTTCGTGGCATTTTCAGTAACCAAGGACTGGTTGTAAGGCACGCCAATCAGCACCTTGTCATACACCTTCGGCGCAACAGAGCCAAAGCGCCACGCCTGCTGCAGGGTGGATCCATTCTGGCTTGAGCTGGCACTGTCGCTCATGGAGCTGTCAGGCGGGCCTGAAGCCATCATGTCAGCGCCAAGGAACTGCAGGATAATC
>CAZBFZ010000209.1:0-1268 GCA_964491245.1 uncultured Methanosarcinales archaeon | reverse complement strand
ATGATGAGATTGACCCGACAGTGTTCACGTTCATAACATTTCCCTTGTTTTTCGGCTTCATCCTGGGCGATGTTGGCTATGGCCTTGTCACTTTTTTCCTGCTGTTCTGGCTTAAGGAAAAAGTTCCTTCAGCTTCAAAGCTTATTAACGTCCTGATACCGGCTGCGGTTTCTTCAATAGTTTTCGGATTCCTGTTCGGCGAGGTTTTCGGTTTTGAGGCAGCGTTTGGCACGGAGTTCCCAAGACTAATTGGCAGGGCTCACGCTGTTAACGAGATGATGATTATTGCGGTAATTATCGGCCTCGTTCACATCAACCTTGGCTTTGTGCTTGGCTTTCTTAATGAGCTGCGCCACAAGGGCTTTTTCAAGGCGTTCAGCGCAAAGCTCAGCTGGATTGCCCTGGAACTCAGCGTAGCCCTTGCTGCTTTATCATTCACGGGAAAAATCGGCTTGCCTGTTTATGTCGGGGGTGTTGCAGCAGCTTTTTTCGTTGCAATGATAACGATTGCTGAAGGGTTCAGGGGTCCGATAGAGATACCCGGGCTTTTGAGCAACCTCATGTCTTATGCAAGGCTGGCAGCCGTGGGGCTTTCCTCAGTAATCCTTGCTGTTGTTGTCAATGACCTTGCCAAAGAAATTGCCGGTTCGGGGCTTATTGGAATGGTTGCCGCAGTGATTACCCTTTTCGTAGGGCACACAATAAACCTTGCCCTTGGCCTGCTGGGCGGCTTTCTGCACAGCCTTAGGCTGCACTATGTGGAGTTTTTTACAAAGTTTTTTGAAGGGGGGGCGGTTCCGTTCAGGCCATTCGGCTCAAAAACGCAGGAATAATAAAACAGCAAATGAAATGAAAATCAGGAGGTAAGGAAAAAATGGTAGAAACTGGCATGATTGCGATCGGCGCAGGGCTGGCAATAGGATTGACTGCCATAGCGGCGGGGATTGCTGAAAAGGAGATAGGCTCGGCTGCTGTTGGCGCGATGGCTGAGAAGGAAGAGGTTTTCGGCAAGGGCCTTATACTGACTGTAATTCCAGAAACCCTTGTAATCTTCGGCCTTGTTGTTGCAATCCTGATACTGGGCTTGGCAAAGTGAATCTGGTTTCGGTAGGTTTGCATGGGACTGGAAAAGGTTAAGCAGGAAATACTTGAGAAAGCCAGGAAAGAGGCTGCTGAAATTACCGATGCCGCACAGGCAGAGGCGAAAGCCATTATGAGGGCTGCTGAGAAGCAGATGCAGAACTACGAACAGCTTATTGACGAGGATG
>CAZBFZ010000208.1:0-1303 GCA_964491245.1 uncultured Methanosarcinales archaeon | reverse complement strand
TGTTCTTTACCAATTTCCTTGCGGGCAAGCACAATGAGAAGCTGGCAAGCAGAACCTTTGCATTGGTTGGAGAGCCCGGCCTTGGCAAGACATACCTGATGGAAAGGCTGCTGTGCGCCGTGCAGCTCCCTGTTGTGTTTGCAGGCTATGCTCCTGTAAGGCATCCTCAGCTTGTTAGCTGCAGAACCTTAAAGGAAGTCGTAACCAAGGCAAATGAACTAAAAAAATGCCTTATAGCGTTGGATGACGTTGACTACCTTACAAAGAAGAACAGCATCCTTGACATAGAAGAGAACGACAGAAAGGCATTAATGAACATTCTTGAGCTTGTTACGGGAGACGAGGCAAAAGCCTTTGTTTGCACAGCAAACTCCATTTACGTCTTTGATGAGGCGCTACGGGACAGAATAGAAGTAAAGATAGAAATGGAATTGCCCAACGAATCAAGCAAGCTTTGCTACCTGGCAACAGAATTTCAGAGCATTGTTGATGCAAGGCATTTGCAACATATTGCCAAAAAGAGTGCCGGCTACAATTACCGCGACCTCAAGAAACTTGTAAAGCTGGCCTTTCTTATCGGCGGAGGAAATCTAAGCACAAACAGTGTGAAAAAGGCACTGAAAACTTACATTCCTTCAAGCCTCGAGGACTATGAAGTGTGCAAGGACACAGAGATGAGGTTCAAAGACGTCATAGGAAGACATGAAGCCAAAAGGCTGCTTCGCAGGGCTATCAGGATGATGCACAACCCAGAACTTGCAACCACTTTAGGAATAAAGAGGCATAACCTCCTGCTCTTCCATGGCCCACCTGGCACCGGAAAGACTTACCTTGCCAAAGCCCTTGCGGGAGAGTTTGGGTGGCCGCTCATTTACATCAAAAGCCGTGACCTTTATGCAGGCAGCCCGCTTGCAGGGCTAGGCAGAGCAATAAAGGCGGCAAGGCGCTTCAGCAACTGCGTAATATTTTTTGACGAGGCCGAGAAGTCGCTAGCCCGCGGCATGTTTGACGAGGACTCCCCATTGCAGGGAGACCTTCAGAGCGAGCTTGACGGCATGGACGAACCTATAAACTCTATTTTGATATTTGCTGTCAACAACCTTGCGCGTTTTGGCGAGCCAGTCAGGGACCGCTTCACGCTGGTAGAATTTCCCTATCCAAACTCGGAAGAGCGCAGGGAATTCATCACCAGGAAAATTGAACAGGCAAAGCCATACATGCACGTAGATTTTGACGTAAACCGGCTTGTGAGAGCGACAGAGAGCATGTCATTCAGGGCCATTGAAAAAGCCTGGAACGAGGC
>CAZBFZ010000207.1:0-1311 GCA_964491245.1 uncultured Methanosarcinales archaeon | reverse complement strand
AGCACATATCACCGGAGGCAGCTTCCGGAAGAACCTGCCGAGGATACTGCCGAAAGGGCTCGGAGCTGAAGTTAACAGGAGCTCATGGCAGCCGCTGCCGATTTTCGGGCTGATACAGGAAAAAGGCAACGTTCTAAAGGACGAGATGTACAGCACATTCAACATGGGAATAGGGTATGTTTACGTTGTTGAAAAGGATGATGCTGACAAGGTTTTGCAGCAGCTGCGGCAACTGGGAGAGAAGGCTCACGCGATTGGAAAAATAATTCGCGGCAGCGGTGTGAATTATGCTGATTGAAGTCAAGACGAAGGAAACTGCAAGAGACGTGAGAAAGGAAGGGCTGCAGCAGGCTGTAAAGGAAGAGCTTGGGCTGAAAGCTGAAGTTGCTGAAACGAGCGACATTTACTTTATAGACGGAAGCTACACGACAAAAGAAGCCGAGCTCATAGGAAGGGCGATGAGCGATTCAATTGTGCAGGAGTTCAGCATAAACAGCCAGACCTACTCAAAAGGAGCGTGGATAGCCGTGGTCAGGTATAAGCAGGAGATAACAGACCCCGCAGAGCAAAGCGTGCTGAAGCTGATTGAAGACCTTGGCCTTGCCGCAAATTCGGCATCAGCGATGCAGAAGTACGCCATAAAAGGCGCAACAGAGGCGCAAATAAGGGAGGTATGCGAGCAGCTGCTCGCAAACGAAAACACGCAGCAGTACGGCTACGGGCTTGAGCACGTTAACATTGACTCTCTCATAAAGCCAGCAGCAACAGCAGCGGGGCAAAACGGCGAGCTTGTTGCCACCGTAAAAATAAGGAAAGCATCGGATAAGGAGCTTCTCAAAATAAGCAAAGATAACACGCTCTCGCTGTCGCTTGAAGAGATGAAGGCGATACAGGCGCAATTCAGGAAGCTGAAAAGGGAGCCGACAGACGCAGAGCTGGAAACAATAGCCCAGACGTGGAGCGAGCACTGCAAGCACAAGACGTTCAACAGCGAGATAGAGCTGGAGGTTATAGATGGCAGCGGTAAAAGAAAGACAGAGACGATAGGCAACCTGTTCAAGGAAACCATTGTGGCTGCGACTGCCGAAGTTGCGAAGAGCAAAGAATGGAAAGATAACCTAATCTCCGTATTCAAAGATAATGCCGGAATAATAAAATTTGACGACGAGAACTGCATCGCGTTCAAGGTGGAAACCCACAACCACCCATCGGCGCTCGACCCTTACGGGGGAGCGGGAACAGGCGTAGGGGGAGTGATAAGGGACGTGCTTGGAGCCGGGCTGGGCGCAAAGCCGATATTCAGCACTGACG
>CAZBFZ010000206.1:0-1328 GCA_964491245.1 uncultured Methanosarcinales archaeon | reverse complement strand
GGGCACAGTTGGAATGACCAACTGTTGGACCGCTTTCGCAAAGGGGTCATACGATTTCGATGCCGAGCTCGTCGTCAACGCGGGTTGCCATGCCATGGCGCAGCGATGCCGCTGCCCTCTGCTTGTCAACCTTTCCAAGTATCCACGGGCTCTTGACGCCTGTGATGATGGTCATGACGGTTATCTTGCCCTTCATCGGCTCGCTTACCCTGGCTCCCCAAATTACGTTGGCATCTTCATCGAGGCTTTCTGTCACGAGCTCGCCTATGCGGTTTATCTCGTCAAGAGTCATGTCCGGTCCTCCACTTACGTGGATGAGCGCGCCTGTTGCTCCCTTGTAGCTGATGTCGAGCAGAGGGTTGCTTAGGGCTCCTTGGACTGCCTCTTCAACCCTGTTGTTGGTGTCAGAGCTTCCTACGCCGATTGCGGCCACTCCGCCGTTGCTCATTATTGCCTTGACGTCTGCAAAGTCCAGGTTGACCAGTGATGGCACTGCGATTGTCTCAACGATTCCTTTAATCATTGTCGCAATCAGCTCGTTTGCTACGGCAAAGGCTTGCTCAATCGGCAGGTTGCCGGCTATCTGCACGAGCCGGTTGTTGTCGATGACGATTACCGTGTCCGATACTTGCCTTAGCTGCTGCAGCCCGAATTCTGCCTTGTCTATCCTTGCTCTTTCAATCTTGAAAGGCATCGTGACTGTGCCGATGACGATTGCGTCGTTTTCCTTTGCCACTTTTGCAACTACCGGAGCCGAGCCAGTTCCAGTTCCTCCCCCCATTCCTGCGCAGACAAACACCATGTCTGCCCCTTTGAGGGCTTCCTTTATCTCCTGGATTGTCTCCTTCGCTGCCTCTGCCCCCTTTTCAGGGTAGCCGCCGCAGCCCAGCCCCCGGGTTAAATCCCTTCCAATGAGGAACTTCTTGTCAGCAGTAGTAAAGTCCAGATGCTGCTTGTCTGTATTGCAGGCTACAATCTCTGCGCCTCTTATTCCCTTCTTATAGAGCCACGATACCATGTTGTTGCCTGCTCCTCCGGCTCCAATTACCTTGATGTTTGCCTGGCCCACCATTGCCTGCGCTACGTCTACATCCTGTGCACTCTTCAGTGCGTCTTGTACGATAAAATCCATTTCCGTCCACCCCGCTTTCGCAGTGTTGTTTTTTGCTTTTAATTTTGGATAAACCCTTTTGCTAAAAGGGTTTCATACACAACTGTAATCCAAAAACATATTTACTGCAGCATATGGTTTGTGTTATGTAGTCTGTGTTACCGTAATGTTTAAATACTACAGTTATGTATATTTCCAGCTAGAACGAGCAGTTTCG
>CAZBFZ010000205.1:0-1329 GCA_964491245.1 uncultured Methanosarcinales archaeon | reverse complement strand
ATGGAGAGTATAAGGGCAGCGCGCTGAGGAATCCCGTGGGTGACTCCAACGGCATCACCGTTGGGCTGTGGCTCAGCGCAGGGCAGAACTGGAACGGCACCATAGACGAGGTCAAGATATGGAACAGGCCACTAAACGAGACCGAAATCAACGCTTCCTTCAAAGCTGGAACGTACCGCTTGTTCAAAAACTTCACCGGCTTGCCTGATGCTAATTACAGCTTTAACGTAACTGTTGTTGACTGGGCTGGCAGCCTGTTCACCAACGGCACCAGGCTGGTTATTGTTGACACAACTATCCCGCTCATCAGTTACGGGCTTGGCTCTGACGCCAACGGCACCTCTCTCGCCAGGAATTTCATTCACTTGAATGTTTCTGTTGATGAGCTTAATGGCCGTAATTTGACTGCTACGTTGTTTAGCGGTTCTGTGGTTAGTGCGCAGCAGAACTTTTCCGTGAACAAGACTCCCGGCTTTAATAATGTGACTTTCTTGTCGGTTGCTGACGGCTACTACAACGTTTCAGTTAGTGTGGGGGATTTGGCTTATAACGTTAACTCTACCCCAACCAACAGGTCTTTCACGGTTGATACTACTCAGCCTCTGATTGACAACGGTACTAACATTAACAGCCCAGGATTCAGGAATGTTAACTGGGCGTTCATCAATTATACTTTCACTGAGGTAAACAACGACACCATGTACGTAAGGAACGGCACTGGCGGAGTTGTCACAAATACCACTCCGAACAAGAACGCGACTTACTTCTGGTACAATTTCACAAACCTTGATAATTCTAACTACACGTTCAGTGGCTTCATTAACGACACAGCTGGTAGGGTTAACGTGACTACTAACACGTCCGTAGTTATAGACATTGTTTTCCCAACAGTTGATTTCGGTCTGGGTTCTGACGCTAACGGCACTTCTTTAAGCAGGAATTACGTTCACTTGAACGTTACAGTTACAGAGCGTTACGGCCACAACCTCACCGCCTTCCTGAAGAGCGGCACGTCCGTATCAGCTACACAAAACGTTTCCCTCAACACTACTGGCGGCAGCCCAGGCTTTAACAACGTGACCTTCCTTTCAGTTGCTGATGGGTACTACAACGTGACAATACAGGTTAAGGACCTTGCGGGCAACATAAATACTTCTGTTAACCGCTCGTTTACGGTTGACACTACAGACCCTGTTGTTGCTTACGCTGCCCCCGGCTTTGCCAATGCAAGTTTTGTGAATGTTTCGTGGATTTTCCTGAACTTCAGCTTCACCGAGACGAATAATGGCACGTTGATGATTAGGAATGGCAGCACGAACTGGACTAGCG
>CAZBFZ010000204.1:0-1346 GCA_964491245.1 uncultured Methanosarcinales archaeon | reverse complement strand
TTCTGGAACAAAGCAAGCTGGTTGCAGAGCTGAAGTCCAAAAAGATGAGGGTAAGGGAGCAGATTACCAGCCTGAGGAACCCTGCGCTTCTGGCAGAGCTTAACGCACTGGAAAAAAAGAAGCAGGAACTTGGCGAGAAGATTCAACAGCTTGAAAATGAGTCAAAGACAAGCGATGTCCAGATTAACGAGGTATTCTCCCAGGAAAAATCAAAGCTTCAGCAAATTCTCAGGCAGCTTGACAAGGAAGAAACCCAGTTTTCAGCAGAAAAGGAAAAGCTCATCAAGGAAGCTGAAAGGCTCAGGAAGGACTTGTCAGAAGGCGAGTCAAAGGCCGCAAAGTTCCAGGCCAGGCACAAGGAGCTTTTTGCGAAGCGCACAAGGCTTACAGGGGAAATACAGTCTGACGATGAAAAGATAATAAGGAAGGAAGAGCAGATTAACACTTCTGAAATCAAGATAAACAACGTTTCAATAAAAAAGGCGGAGATTTCTGCCGAGCTCGCGGGCCTGCAGGAGGAATTCTCGCAATACTCTGACGTAAAGCTCCTTGAAGGCGCTTCCGAGGACCAGCTAAAGAGCGAAATCTCAAGGTTTGAGAGGCTTGTGATTGAGATGGGCAACGTCAACCTCAAGGCGCTTGAGATTTACGGCGATGTTGAGAAGCAGTACAATGAGCTTCTTGACAAGAAAGACAAGCTCGGCAAGGAGAAGGATGACGTCCTGAAAATGATGGCAGAAATTGAAGGCAAGAAGAAAGACCTCTTCATGAACACGTTCACAATTCTTAGCCAGAACTTTGCAAATATTTTCTCGCAGCTGTCAACCAAGGGTGAGGCACACCTCATGATTGAAAATGAAGAGAATCCTTTTGAAGCCGGAGTCAGAATCAGGGTTCGCATCACTGGCGAAAAGTTCCTCGACATCCGCAGCCTTTCCGGAGGCGAGAAAACCCTGACAGCCCTCGCGTTAATATTTGCAATCCAGGACTACGAGCCGGCCTCCTTCTACATCTTTGACGAAGTCGACGCAGCCCTGGACAAGCGCAACAGCGAAAAGCTCGCCAAGCTGATAAAGAAATACAGCGAAAAAGCCCAGTACATCATCATCTCCCACAACGACGCATTAATGGCAGAAGGCGAATCGCTTTACGGCGTCAGCATGGATGAGCACGGGATGTCTAATGTTGTGAGTTTGAAGGTGTAGAATTCTTGTCGTTTAGTTTTCCTGCTGCAGCGCATTCAATTTCAACTAAGGCACCAAGTGGTAGCTGTTTGACAGCCACTGTAACCCTTGCCGGCGGTTCTGAAGCAAAACTTTTGCCATAAATTTCATTTACGATTTGAT
>CAZBFZ010000203.1:0-1349 GCA_964491245.1 uncultured Methanosarcinales archaeon | reverse complement strand
GGTCTGAGGTACATAAGCGCTGTCGGCTCTGGCGAGACAAGCCCGAAGATAGAACTCCAGGACCTGGGCTCAGGCGACAAGGTCGAGGTTGACTACAAGGCAGCAGTTGGCCAGCCGGGTGTAGGCACTGAAGATGCAACGCTGAAGTTCGGCGGAGGAACATTCAAGATATGGAACGCCTCGCTTGACACAAGCAGCAACTACGACCTGAAAATTGACTTGGATGGGGATGCTACGCTTGAGGATGTCGGGACATTGGGAGGTGCAAATTCGGCGTGGGTCACAAACACAAGCAATATTATCAACATAACCACAAAAGGTGGTGCTCAGATATTGCTGCAGTTCCACCCGCTTAACTACTCAGCCAACGCGTCAGCTGCTGGTACAGTTGACAGCCAGGGCGATCCGGGTGCCTTAAGGGTATCGGTGCAGACACTTGATGCGGACGACTACGATAACATCGCTCCGCTGCAGACCGACTTCAACATAACAGCATCAACTGATCCCAAGGTTGATATCGTTGAGCTTACTGATGTGGTTAACCTGAAATACGTTACGCCAAGCGCAGACACCAACGCAAGGCACAGGTACACAAGCCTGGGCGCGTTTGTCCAGTGGCAGACAGTCAGCAACGACCCTGACAAGCTGGAAATAGACTACCCAGTCAACGGCCAGAGGCTGCCGATAGTTGCCATTACAGCGCCTGGCGCATCGATAACCGCAACAACCGGCGCCGAAGCAGGCCAGGTTGTCTACTACGAAACCAGCCCGATTGAGGTTGGAACAGCCAAGCTCGCTTCCGAGGTTGCTGATGTAACAAAGCAGAACGCAATCGTTGTGGGCGGGCCATGCGCAAACGCAGCAGCCGCAGCTTTGATGGGCAACCCAGCGAACTGCGCAGAAGGCTTCAGCGAAGGCAAGGCAATGCTCAAGCTGTTCGAGAACGGCAACAACGTTGCAGTGCTCGTAGCGGGCTTCTCTGCCATGGACACCAGAAGGGCATCAAGAGTCCTCGCTGAGTACACCAAGTGGGCAGACAAGGGCGTCTTGAAAGGCATGGAAGTTGAAGTCGCAGGCACGACTTTCGCTGACATAACCGTAGCAGCGCCAGCGCCTAAGCCGGCGCCTGTCGTAGAAGCCCCGGCGGCTCCAGTTGTACCAGCAGCTCCGGCAACAACCTAAGCTAAAACTTAGGTTTTTTTCTCTTTTTTCTTATCTCTTTTCTTTCTCTTTCCAACTTTTTTCCAATAACATTTAAATAGTAGGAAGATAGGCTTAATAGCAGGTGATACGCGTGGGAACAGAAGTTTCAGAAATCTATCCTGAACTCAGAAAAATAGAGAACGAAA
>CAZBFZ010000202.1:0-1358 GCA_964491245.1 uncultured Methanosarcinales archaeon | reverse complement strand
CCTGCAGAGCTCACTATTGGCGACTGGTGCGGCATTTTCGAGATTGACATCACAAGTGAATTCGGCACCCTTATTGGAAGGGTTGTCTCCGGGCTCAGGAAGCAGCAGGTGAATTTTTCATTAAACGACATTGTGGCAGAGGTAAGGAAGGACGACAGGACAAGCAATGCAACAAGGGCGGCTGTTGAAAACATGTTCCTCTCGGCTGAAGACTGGGGGCTTTTCAGCGAGAAATCAACACCAATCAGCGACTTGGCCGTTGGCGGGCAGATTACAATACTTGACATAAGCCCTTACGCAGTTTCCGGAGGAAAGAACAACATCCGCGCATTGGTCATTGGCCTTGTTTCAAAGAAGCTCTTTAACGAAAGGATGCTTATAAGGAAGGCTGAGGAAATGGCATCAATAAAACAGGCAACATCCTTCTCCAGGAAGCCAGCAGGCGAGAAGAAGGAAGTTCCATTGATTTGGCTTTTTCTCGATGAGGCCCACGAGTTCCTTCCCAAGCAGGGCACTACCCCGGCATCCTCAGCATTAATCACTGTCCTCAGGGAGGGCAGGCAGCCAGGAATATCCCTCGTTTTGGCCTCCCAGCAGCCAGGCCAGATCCACACTGACGTCATGACGCAGTCTGACATCGTTATCTCCCATCGCGTTACAGCAAAGATTGACGTTGACGCCCTGGGCGCCTTGATGCAGAGCTACATGAGGGAAGGCCTTGACAAGTCGCTCAACGACCTTCCGAGAGTGAAGGGTGCTGCCCTTTTGTTTGATGATACCAATGAGCGCCTTTATCCGATGAGAGTCCGCCCAAGGTCTACCTGGCACGGCGGCAGCAGCCCCAGCCTTGTTGCCGAGGCGAAGGGCATTCTGGGGCTCTAACTCCAGCGCCTTTTTTTCCCGGTTAGAATTGTCTGAATTCTTCCGAACTCAAGGGTGAGAAGCATGGCTGCTGTTGCAATCCCGGCAATCAGGTATGCGCCTGTTCCCAGCGCCAATCCTACTCCTGCCACTGCCCATATGCTTGCTGCTGTTGTCAGCCCCCTTACGTTGTTCTTGTCCCTGAATATTGTCCCAGCCCCAAGAAACCCTATGCCAGTAACTATGCCTGCGGCCACCCTTGCAGGGTCGCCCGGGAACATCTCAAGAGACGTAAGAGTGATTAGCGTTGATCCGACACAAACTAGCATGTGCGTTCTCATGCCGGCAGGGTGCCTTGTTTTTTCCCTTTCAAGCCCCACTAGCGCGCTCGCCAGCAACGAAAGGGCAATCCTTATCAACACGTCCGAATTCGCCACCATGCCGCTTTATTCTTTTGCCCTAATTTAAACCTTTATGGCTATTGGGGAATTACGACA
>CAZBFZ010000201.1:0-1376 GCA_964491245.1 uncultured Methanosarcinales archaeon | reverse complement strand
AGGGTAGTTATACGCTATTTTCTATTTAACTCTTTCTATTTTTTATTTCAATATTTTCGAAAAATTTTCGTAAATTGACAATTTTAGTGAAATCTTTCAAATAAGCTTCGGAATTCGTTCGATATTGCTGCAAAATCTTCGGAAAATAAGGCGAAAAGGTTATCAACGATTTTGTTCTCATTAAATGCAGAATGAAACTTTGTAAAATCCCCGCCGAAAAGTTTAAATTCTTCTTGTCCATAGCCATAGCTATGGTAACTACGATACAGCTTCAGGAAACCACCAAGCAGCTTTTGGAAAAGCTCAAGGTGAAAAGCAAGGCGGAGTCGTATGATGAGATAATTCGGGGCCTTCTGGAAAGCCGTATAAAGGTTAAGGATATGTTTGGCTTCACTAGGGAAAAGCCGCTGAGGTTCAGCAGGAAGGATGAGATGGATTTTGATAATTTAAAGAAGAACTCAAAGCTGTTTAGACTAAGGAATATCCTGTTTCCGCACTAACTAATCGCCTTTACTCTTAAGGCTGAGTGGCTCAAACATCAAAACGTAAGAGTCCTCTAGGCTTTTCGGGCAGTGCTCAACACCTTTCGGTATAACTGTTAACTCTCCAGCAGTCAACTCAACGTTTGGTCTATCCTTGAACTGAACAACAATCTTGCCCTTGTAGACAAATATGAGTTCGTCTTCATTACTGTGATTATGCCAGTGGTATTCTCCTCTGAACAATGCCAACCTAACAGCTTGGTCGTTTACACTAGCTACTTCAACAGGCTGCCAAGGCCTGCCATTTAACGCTTTAACTTTGTCACTAAGGTTGATTTTTACTGTCATTTTCTCATCACCTCAAAAGCTTCCTTGAATATGTTGCTTTCTACGTTACATTACCTTATCGGCACAAGCGCAAACACAGCCTTTTGCACCAGCCAGACTGCTATGACCAAGGCTACCGTCTTGTTTGCATGCAGTCCAATGCCAACAAGTATGATGTAGATGCTGCACAGCACGTCTACCTTGCTAGCAAAGTCGCTTCTTGCGAACAGCAGCCCCTTGAAGCCAAGGTATATGCCGTGGACCAGCACAACCATATTTGGAAACACGTTAAAGTTGGCATGCAGCAGAAGTACCGATGCAGTGAGCATGTCCAGTATGGGCAGCAGGAAAAGTATCATCAACGCCGGTGTTTTGGACGGTTATTTAAAGATTTGCGCAGATTCGCAAAACCTGCCTTTTGGTATGTTATGATTAAAGGAAAAAACGCCTATTTTCTTTTCTGTTCTGCCCAGTGGAGTAGTGGATGAAGGGCGCGCATTAACTGCTTCCCTGTTTTTGTCAATGAATACTCCACCCTTGGAGGTATTTCGTTATATGACTGCCTGT
>CAZBFZ010000200.1:0-1376 GCA_964491245.1 uncultured Methanosarcinales archaeon | reverse complement strand
TTGCAAAGGACTGCCCTGTTATCTCTGCCTCTTTCTTATCAAAATCTAAGTAGAAGTAAGCCCCGTTTTTGTCACTAACCATATTTTTTGCGAAAAAGTCAAGGTCGGCTTTTGCCAAACCGCGGTAAGTGCTATTTTTCAAGAAATGACCAGCACTTATCAGAGCAATTATTATCTGAGCGTTTGAGTCTGAAAACAAAGTTTTATCAATGTGCGGTGGTTCTATCAGGGCACGTTCTTCGGCAGTTTTGCCAAAGTACTCATCCTCGATATAAGCATCCTGGCTATTGTAAAAAGCACCTGTTTCGCTGTCAAGGAACTTATTCTGCAAAAAGCCGAACGAGAACGTTACGGCATCCCTGACTATCTTGTCATTGGTGATGTTTGCCAAAAGGCTGTAAGCCTCCAAAAGCCTGGCCTGGTCCTTAAGAAGCTTCTCGTAATGAGGAATTGTCCAGTCTCTCCTCGTGCTGTAGCGGTGGAAGCCGCCCTCAACAGGGTCGAACAAGCGGTAGTTTGTTTTCAGCTCGGAAAGCTTGGTATACTGCTGATAGAAAGTGAAGTTTGTAATTTCTAGGTATTCAGGGTTTTGAGTTCTGAGATACTCTTCAAGAAGGTATGTATGCGTGTAGCCGCGAGGAAATTTCTGCCCCTCCCTCCATTCAGGAGGCTTGTTGGTAAAGCCAAAGCCGCCGTATACAGAGTCGTAATTCTGCGAGGCATAGGCAGGGTAGTTTTGCAGAAAGGCGTCTACAATATTGTTGTTTGGAATTCCAGGCTGCTTCTCTTCATAGCCGAGGTCGTATCCTGGCTGTGAGAACTGCTTTGACTTGGCATAAGCTACGACGCGCTCAAGGAACTCCTTTAGCTGTTCAGGGTCCCTCGGCCCGGTAAAGCCCTGAATTCGCTGGCCATCAGGAGCCAGTATGGTGGTAGAGGGCCAGCCTCCCTCAAGGTACTGCCTTGTTAAATCGGCCCTTTTGTCGGCATCAACATAGACGGGCACGAACTCCTTGTCAATGAAGGGGTAAAGCGAGTCGTGGTAGAGGAAGTCTTTGCTCTCGTAAACATGGCACCAATAACACCATGCATCTGCTGACAAGACCAGGTATATTGGCTTATTCTCCTTAAGCGCCTTGTCAAAGACACCCTGGTTGTATTCCTGCCAGTGGATAAGATTTTCCTTAAAGAGCTCCTCGGACTTCTCTCTTGTGTATTTTTCATCAGCGGCAACTGGCAAAGAGACCACCAGAAACAGGAAAGCAACAATTACAAGAAGAACTGGAACGGTCCACCTGATTGTTAATGCAAACTTTACCACGGCAGTCACAGCAGCGTCAAGTCCTTGTAAACAATATAAGCCCCAGCTGCGATTA
>CAZBFZ010000199.1:0-1379 GCA_964491245.1 uncultured Methanosarcinales archaeon | reverse complement strand
GCCAATAACAGGGTTGTTGACATAGTAGCCATACGGCAGAAGGGTCAGCCGGTTGTGCAGCATGTTGAGCTGCACTGCTCTGTTTCCTCGCCTGCTGCGGTCGTGAGCGATAAGGAAAAGGCGGATTTGCTGAGGAAATTTAATGACTCAAATGTTGTTGCGGCTGTTGAGGGCGCTATTAGGAGCTACCTCGGCCGCGATGCTGAGTATGAAAAGGTTCTTGTTACTACCTATCATGTTTCCCTTGCCGGGATAAATGTTGTTCGTTTCCAGGAAGTTCTGAAGGAGGTTGTTGCGCAGCTTGACAGGCAGCATTACCGCAGCCCCATAACGAGGGCGTTGCAGCTTGTGAAGTTTGTTCTTATGGCGAATCCTTCAACCATCGCCGCCCTTGTTGGCAAGGACGGCAGCGACAGGCACAAGCCCCTCACATACCATAATAAGGAGCAGCTTCTTAAGCAGCTCTTGCAGCAGGATGCGGCACTGAAGCTTTTTGGCAAGAAGGGCAATGAGCAGCTGATAATCGACATTTTGAAGAATTCCACTCTGAGGCAGCCGGAGCGGTTGGCAGCGGCTCTTGAAACTATCCTCACTAAGCGCACCGCTACCAGGTTTCTGAACGTGCTGCTTCAGCAGAAGGAAGTCAAGACAGCAATTGAGGAAGAAATTTCCAAGGACCAGAAGCTGGTTAAGTTTTTGGAGGCTTAGGATTAGCCGGGCGGCTGCACGCTAAGGTATGCGAGCGTTTTGGTTATTGTCTCTTCAAGAGGCCCGTCAAGTGGCTCTCGGTACCTTGTCAAATAGTTTTCGCGCAGCTTTGCAGCCACCTCATTTACAGCGTCTGCAATCGTGTTGTAGTCGTCAATCGGCGCAACCATTGCCAAGACGGCTCGCTCCCGCTGCCTTGTTCTCGGGTTTCTTATTCTGGCAGACGGCTTGGCAGTTAGCCCTGTGACAAGCTCCTGAACCTCTACTGAGAAGCCATCCTCTCCGTCATCAACATCAACAAATATGTACTTGTTGCTTCCTACTTTATACCCGAATCCACCCATAGGGCTTCTAGAACTCCAAATCTCCACCGTGCGTGGAAACAAGTCATCCAAATTTACCATAATCAGGATTGCTTTACTGCTTGTTTGGTATAAATAATTTTTGATTGCAGTTGTTGATGTTAGTGGCTCAATGCCTTATCAGCTGTGTCAGCACCATGTCTTCAAGCGGCGCGGCTCTCAGCGCAGCGTTATACAATGAGAAGTATTCTTCCCTGAGCTTGTCAGCGGCTGCTTCAGCAACGTCCACAAACTCTTCGCTGTTGTATGGCGAGGCTACTGAAACAACTACGGTTCTTTCCTGAACCCATGGCTTCCAGTGGAGCTTTA
>CAZBFZ010000198.1:0-1380 GCA_964491245.1 uncultured Methanosarcinales archaeon | reverse complement strand
CTCATACTCTATCGCCCTTACTATGCTCCTGAACGAGTTCACGTTTTTTATCTCCACCCTTCCGAAGTCAGGAGCCACTGACACGTTAACGTCCGATTTTACCCCCAAGTTGGGATTTATTGCCTTGATGTAGCTTAATGTAGTTACAAGGCGCCGCAGCCATTGCCTCACTTCCTCCGCGGATTTAAAATCCGGCTTTGTCACTATTTCAACAAGCGGATACCCGCTCCTGTTGTAGTCAACAGCCCCTGTTTCAGGATCCCACCTTGCAGGGTCTTCCTCGAGGTGCACTTCCTTGATTCCTATGCTGAGGAAGTTTCCTTCCTGGCCTACTGGCACAGAGTAGCTGCCAGACATGGTCCTTTGGTAGCCGGTTGGCATGTCAGGCCAGTCATAATGCTTCCTCTGGAAGATTAGGCGCTCATTTATGCGGCAGTCAAGCATTGCTGCAATGGCTATTATTTTGTCAATGGCTTCCTTGTTAGGCAACATCGGCTTACTTCCTGGTTGGCCAGTACAAATTGGGCAGATTGTGGTGTTTGGCTCTGCATCCGGCTCGATAGCGCAGTTGCAAAACAGCTTTGCCTTGCTCTCAGCCATGTTGAGGTAGCCGTGGACTTCCAAGCCAACCTTTATTTTTCTGTTAGGATTGCTAATTTTCTCTTCTGCAGCAGCCATTGACAATTGTTGCATACCTTTCATGTTGCCTTCATGCTGCGTTGCGAATCTTTTTATACTTTTCCACAACAACTGCCAAGCCATGGTGAATTGCAGCACTCCCAACTGTGGCGAATCAGCCGTAATAAGCACGAGGCAGCCGCGTTGCAAGGGTCATTTTACTGAGGATTTCGAAAAAAGGGTGGCTGCCACGATAAAAAAATACAAGCTCGTTAATAAGAAAGATGAAATAATTGTTGCGTGCAGCGGCGGAAAGGACAGCACTACAGTGCTTTACCTCCTCAACAAGTGGTTTGGCAATGTCACAGCACTGGCGATTGACGAGGGCATTCCTGGCTACCGAAACATCACGCTGGAGGATCTCAGGGGCTTCTGCAGCCGCAACAGCATCCCTCTGAAAGTGCTGTCATACAAGGAAACGTTCGGCTTCTCCCTTCACGAAGCACTCACGAAAGTTACAGTCCTTCCATGCAACATCTGCGGCACGCTGAGAAGGTACCTTCTCAACTTCGGAGCTCGCGGCTTCACGAAAATTGCGACTGGCCACAACCTTGATGATGAAGCACAGTCAATCATGATGAACTTTTTCAAGGGAAACCTTGAGCTTGCAGCGCGCCTCGGCCCTCTTACTGGCGTTGTTGAGGATGCCAAGTTTGTTCCGCGGATAAAGCCCCTGTACTTCTGCCTCGAGAAGGAAGTGGC
>CAZBFZ010000197.1:0-1389 GCA_964491245.1 uncultured Methanosarcinales archaeon | reverse complement strand
TGTACAACGGCCCGAAGCGGGAGCAGGTTGATGAGATGGCCCCGGGCAACGTCATTGGCATTGTCGGCCTGAAAGGAGTTTTTTCAGGCGAGACAGTGAGCTCGGTTCCTGACGTTGAGCCGTTTGAGGCAATAAAGCACATCTTTGAGCCGGTTGTCACGAAGGCGATTGAGGCCAAGAGGCCGGGCGACCTTCCGAAGCTTGTTGAGGTTTTGCGCCAGGTCAGCAAGGAGGACCCGACGCTTGTTGTCGAGATTAATGAGGAGACCGGTGAGCACCTTATCAGCGGCATGGGCGAGCTGCACCTAGAAGTCATTGAGAACCGCATCCTGACTGACAAGGGCGTTGAGGTGAAGACCTCGCAGCCGATTGTGGTGTACCGCGAGACAATCACCAAGGCCTCCCCAGAGTTTGAGGGGAAGAGCCCGAACAAGCACAACAAGTTCTACATGAAGGTTGCGCCGCTTCCTGAGGCGTATGCCGAGCTGTTCAGGAGGGGGGATATCCCGTCAACTTTGCGGTTCAAGAAGAAGGAGGAGGCAATCTGGAACAAGCTGGAAGCTGCCGGTATGGAAAGCAAGCTTACTAGGAAGATAAAGGGCGTTTTTAATGGCAACTTTTTCCTGGACGTTACGAGGGGGCAGGTTTATGGCGGTGAGGTTATCGAGATGGTGCAGGACGCCTTTGAGGATGTGATGAAATTCGGCCCCATTACGAGGGAGCCGTGCGTTAGTGTCATGGTCTACCTGGCTGACATGAAGCTTCATGAGGACGCAATCCACAGAGGACCTGCCCAGGTGCTGCCTGCGGTCAGGGACTCAGTGAGGGGGGCTATGCTGAATGCAGGGCCTCAGTTGCTTGAGCCGCTTCAGGTCATGCAGATTGACGCGCCTCAGGACTACATGGGCGCCATTTCAAAGCTGATCCAGAACAGGAGGGGGCAGCTTTTGGAGATGAACCAGGAGGGCGAGATGATTAGCGTCAAGGCAAAGCTTCCTGTTGCCGAAACATTTGGCTTAACTTCGGATTTGCGCTCTGCCACCGAAGGAAGGGGAAGTTTCTCGGTGCTTGACCAGCTGTTTGAGAAGCTGCCATTCGAGCTGCAGGAGAAGGTTGCCAAGCAGATAAGGGACAGGAAGGGCCTAAAGGTCATTGATGGGGTTGCGATGCCTTCAAGGCAAGAGCTGGCTTAATGCCCAATAAGGGAAGCTTTATAAATCACCATTTTTTTTGCGTGGTTCAACATGTCAGAAATTAAGATGTTCGGGAAGTGGGCCATGGATGGCATCACCGTGAAGGACCCAGGCCTCGCCGGCTACATAAGCGTGAAGCCTGTTTTTGTTCCCAGGACTGGCGCAAGGTATGCGCAGCAAAAGTTCTACAAGTCAA
>CAZBFZ010000196.1:0-1412 GCA_964491245.1 uncultured Methanosarcinales archaeon | reverse complement strand
TTGTAGAGATTTAATCACTCTGTCCGAAGCAGCGCTGGCCGCGCGGTTGGCCGCCCGCGATATGTTTATTTTCTCAATGGCTCGCGGATAAACTCTGGCGGTTTTATATGATATTTCAGGAATGGATTTGAAATATTCCACCCATAATTCGCGAAGTTTCGGGGAAAGTTTTTTGGAATCCTTGAGCGCGCCGAGCTTCCTGTTGGATATTTTCAGGCCAGCCGGAAAACAAACCGCCGCGACCACAACCGGCCCGGCCAAAGCGCCCCGCCCGACTTCATCAATGCCGATGATGTATTTTTTAGCCCGACGTTTCATTCATTAAAAATAACAAAAAAACGGCGGGAAACAAAAACCGAGCGCATAGACTCTATGTGCTCGGTTTACTGCTTATCCACAAAAAGGCCGTCGGGAAGCTTCTCGCACTTGTCCCATTCGTATACCCTGCCATTCATTGCTATATACACGCCGTCTTTCATCGTACTTAACGCACCCACGGCAACGCCTATATTAAATTCCGCGTCTGATTCGCGGAAGCGGTATGGCTGGGAAGCCCCCGTTAAAACAATCACTTTACCGGGTATAGTACTCAAAACTCTAGCCGTGTCTATCATCGTATCGGTACCGTGAGTAATTAAAAGCTTATCCGCTATAGCGCCCTGGCATGCCCTTCTTATAAGTTCCCTGTCATCATCGGTCATTTCAAGACTATCTTTAGCAATCAAGCGCTCAACGTCATAATCAAAATTTAGCCTTGCTTTACTTTCGCCAAGTTCTAAGACGGCTTGTTTTCCAAACGAAAAATTCAAAGTTCCTTTATTCTCCGAATAAACTTTGTCTATCGTGCCTCCGGCCGTAAAAACTTTTACTTTCATGTTTTTATTTTACTATTATTTTAATAAAAAAATCACCTCTCCCAGATTTTATCCTCTGGCGCGAAATCAACTTGATATTCCGGAATACCCAATGAGATACCGTATTTTTTGGCATCTTTATAAAGAATGGGGTTTTGTAAATCTACTTTAAATATTTTCCCCCGATAAATAATATAATGATACTTATCGTTTTTATAATCTGCGTACCAATTGTGTTCTCTGTCCAAACCCCTACTCAATTGATCTGCTATCGCTTCGGCTTTTTCTTCTGAAACTTCAACAGTATGCAAGGTCCATTGCTTGACCCACGGAGTTTTATGACCTTCTTTAACCGACTCAATTTTCGTTGAAATAATTTTAACTTCGCCAAGAACGAGTTTATCGTCCAGACTTTCTTCAATAATAACGCCGCGATAGTCCATGAGAATTACTTTTTTATCTTCAAAATTATCCTTTTCTCTTCCGGCTTTATTGAATCAATGACAAACTTGAGCGATTCCTTCGGGACAAGCGCTTTTTTCATTTCGTCCTTGCCCC
>CAZBFZ010000195.1:0-1424 GCA_964491245.1 uncultured Methanosarcinales archaeon | reverse complement strand
GTCCTAAAAGCGCGAAAGCGATGAGCGAACGCTGAAACTGGCCGCCCGAAAGATGACCGATAGGAGTTTTTAATATTTTTGCGGTTATTTTGGTAGCGTCGGTTACTTCTTGGATAGCAGATTTTTTTCCGCCCGAGGCGGATCCGCCTTTGGCGGAAAGTCCCAAAATGTTCGCCTTGGCCGACAAAAGATTTTCCAGGTCAATCGGCAAGTGGCGGTCGGCGTCTATTTTTTGGGGGACATAGCCCAGCTTTGCGTCTCCCGTCCATCTTATCTCACCTTTGTGCGGAAAAAATCCGAGTAGAGTTTTCAAAAGAACCGTTTTCCCTGAACCATTCGGCCCGATGACGGCAAGATTCTCGCCCCTCTGGAGTTCAAAATTGAGATTTTCAATTATTGTTACGCCGTCCAGAGTGACGGTAAGATTTTCTACTTTTAAAATTTGTGGCATTTGTTTTCTTGTCATTGCGAGCTCCAGCAGGAGCGCGGCAATCTCAATCTTCGTCATTCCGAGTGTTAACGAGGAATCTCAACTAATAGTACCTGAAGTAAAGAGTTTTTGGAAGAAACTACTGCGATGAAAAATTGCCGTCAAAGGGTTAAGCCGCTTTTCTGAACATGTCTTCGTTCACTTCGACAAGTTCAAGCACCCCCCAAGCATGTTCCATGAGCGAGTTCCTTATGAAGCGGAACGATAGTAGTTACAGTTTTGCCGCTTTCCTGTTTCCTCAATTTAACATGACTCCCTTTTTGAGAGACGACAGAAAACCCAAACTCTCGGCAAAGCAACTTTTATAACTTCTTTTCCTGAAAATGTTGATCACATCTCTAGGCGCGAGCAGGAATCTCTATTGAGGTTACAAACGGAACATCTTTCCCAAGAGATTTTTTTCTGGACGGAGCATTTTCCAAATACAACGCTATCGCTTCTTCAAGATTTTTCTTTGCCTCATCGATAGTTTTTCCTTGAGTCGTAACGCCGAGCTCCAATGAGCGCGCAACAAACCACTTGCCATCTTTTTGAATTGTTGCCGTGGATTTATAAGTCATATTAATTTAGATGATAACAAAGAAGGAGGATTGGCGCAAATAAAACCAAAACCATCGGATAGCCCTTTAAAATCAAAGGGTTTTACGGGTATACGCCTGGGCCTTGCCCCGCACCTTTTCCCCCAAAGGTGCGGGCTTGACTTTTTATCGCTTTTGTGCTTAACTTAGCGCAATTGATTTGGTTCGACTTTGCTCACCACGAGTGGCGTTAAACCAAGTTAAAGCTATTTGAAATCACCAATAAGAAATCTCCTCTTCGCCCGAAGTTAGGGCGGTTCGGCCATTTCGGCCATTAAGGAGAACATCATGCAAGAGATTTAGGTAATGTCCACACACATTTGGCGGTTTTCGCCCCAAGCCGTTAGGCTGTGGGA
>CAZBFZ010000194.1:0-1425 GCA_964491245.1 uncultured Methanosarcinales archaeon | reverse complement strand
TAGAGGCAAAATCCTTCAGCTTGCGGCAGTGGCTGAAAAGGGCTCTGAGCACCCGATTGGCACTGCAATAGTGGAAAAGGCAGCGGCATTGGGCATAAAGCTGCCGCAGGGAAAGCTCCACCAGACCGTTGCAGGGAAAGGCATAAAGGCTGACTACAACGGCAAGAAGATTTTAGTGGGCAACAGGAGTTACATGAAGGACAACAACATTGCCGTAGCAGTTGTAACTGAGGAAAAAATAGCTGGATTGGAAAAAGAAGGCAAAACCGCTGTTATTGTCGCTTTTAGCAGGCAGCTTATTGGCGTGATAGCAGTCGCTGACACTCTGAAGGAAAACTCAAGGCCAGCCATTGGGCAGCTGCAGAAGATGGGCAAGGAAGTGATAATGATGACCGGAGACAATGAAAGGACAGCAACAGCAATAGCTCAGCAGCTGGGAATAACCCGCGTTCTTGCCAATGTCCTGCCAGGCGAAAAAGCCGCAAAAATAAAGGAGCTTCAAAAAGAAGGGGATGTTGTTGCAATGGTCGGCGATGGAATTAATGACGCCCCAGCACTTGCGCAGGCAGATGTTGGAATAGCCATTGGAGCAGGAACTGACGTTGCGAAAGAAACCGGCGGCATAGTGCTGATGAAGGACGACTTGAGGGATGTTGTTGCGGCCATTGACCTGAGCCGCAAAACCGTTGCCAAGATGAAGCAGAACCTTTTCTGGGCGTTCTTCTACAACGTTGCACTGATTCCGGTGGCAGCAGGTGTCCTGTACCCTTTCACAGGCATTCTCCTGAACCCTATATTTGCTGCGATAGCGATGGCTTCGAGCTCAATAACAGTTGTTGGCAACTCGCTGCTCCTGAACAGGTATAAGGTAAAGGCGTAAAGTTTTTTAATTCAGGCTATTACCATTCTAATATGGAGCCTAAAACGTTGGAAACAGCGGTCGGAGAAGAGTACATGCACTTTAACCCTGGACGATTCGAACTTCGCGATGAGAGTGGGTGGCACGTTGCCTTTGAAAACGTTGTCCAGCTTGGCAGCGTAAGGATTGTGTATCGTTTGATTACAACTGATAGCGGCGATATTTGTCGTGTGATAGTGCCTGGTGTTTTTGATAAGGAACGCTACAGAAGCGATGGCAACGGGAATGAGTATTCGCGCGTTGATTATGTGCCTGACGCACTAAAGCCTCCGTTCGAAACGATGGTGTGGTTTGAGCTGATAAAACAATTCGGGATTGTTGTTCTTCCAGAAGATCTCAGATTTGATTATTGCACAGAATTATACGCCACCCAGCGCCCTCAGAAGCGTGAATAGCCCAATTCCGATGAACAGCAGCGAAGACAGCAGCCTGATTGTTTTCTCGCTCAGGTGCTTGCTGACGTATTTGCCTATGCGGAGCATGATTACCAGCACAGCAGCTATCCC
>CAZBFZ010000193.1:0-1426 GCA_964491245.1 uncultured Methanosarcinales archaeon | reverse complement strand
TCGCCTGCGATTTTGCCAAACCCCCTTATGTGCTTGCTTTCAGCAACCCGCAGCAGTATTTAAATTTGATTGTTTGACGATTTTGACTGACGTTTGCCATAAACTTTTCACAGTTTCTGTAAAGTTTTCAAAACTTTCCGGATATTTTACGGTTTTTTGTCAATTTAGCGAAAATTTTCCGAAAATTACGAATTATTTTGACACGTTTTTTTAGAAAAGTTTATTAAGAAGTTCTTACATCCTATCAGATAGACTACTGGGCACGGTTTAAGCGTATACCAATTACGCTTTTTTTCTTTTTTATTAAATTAAGAAATAAACTCTTACTTCTCAATCATCTCAATCTCAATGTTGAGCCCTTCGGGAATGGGAACTCTCATGACCAGGCGCAATGCCCGTTCGTCAACGCCGAGGTCGATCAGTCGCTTGTGGATTCGCATCTCAAACCTGTCCCACGTTGCCTTTCCATCGCCGCATGGGCACTTCCTTGTCGTGACCTTGAGCTTTTTTGTTGGCAGTGGGATTGGCCCGTGCATGTCAACGCCTGTTCGCTCAACTATGTCCTGTATGGACGTGCATACAGAGTTTATCTTTTCTATGTCCGTGCTTGCCAGCTTTATCCGTGCGCGCTGCATGTTAGTTTGACAACAGCAGTAACGTGTTTAACGCCTGTCATGGGCGGTATTACTGTTGCTTGCAATCCAGAATCAGAGGGTGATTTATAAATGTAACTGTTTCTTTTTCTATGCCGCTGCAGCTGTTGAATAAAATAAAAGAATAAAAATTGCTGTCTGTTACTTCTTCACCACGTCAATGCACTGGCCAGCTGCCACTGTTGAGCCTGAGTCCCTTATGGCAAACCTTGCCATTTGCGGGATGTCCTGCTGCTTCTCGATTACCAGGCCGTGGCCGGCTGTTGGCTGGACCTTGACTATGGCTACCTCGCCGTTCTTTAGGAAGTCAGGCTTCTCCTGGATTGTTTCGCCAGTTGCCGGGTTGATTTTCTTGACCAGTTCGGTAATCTTGCATGCTATCTGCGCAGTGTGTATGTGGAACACCGGGGTATAGCCTACTGTCAGCACGTTTGGATGGTTGAGGACGACTATTCTTGCTGTGAACTCCTTGGCCACTGTTGGCGGGCTTGTGGCATGGCCTATGCAGTCTCCCCTTGCTATGTCCTGCTTGTTCATGCCCCTTACAGAGAATCCGACGTTATCTCCTGGCTCGGCTTGCTGCAGGGCTTCGTGGTGCATCTCTATGCTTTTGACCTCGCCAGTTACTCCCTTTCCTTCCCGTGCCGGGACTGCTATGATTTTGTCGTTGACCTTCATGATGCCGGTTTCGACCCTTCCGACAGGCACGGCTCCTATTCCCTTGATTTCGTAAACGTCCTGTATTGGCAGCCTGAGCGGAAGCTGTGTTGGCT
>CAZBFZ010000192.1:0-1437 GCA_964491245.1 uncultured Methanosarcinales archaeon | reverse complement strand
TTTCAGCCATTGTTTCATTTCTTCTAGCCAATGCTCAAAGTATTTCTTCCATTCTTTCTCTTTTACAAAATACTCAATTTCCATTTGTTCAAACTCCCTCATGCGAAAGATAAAGTTGCCCGGGGTGATTTCGTTGCGAAAGGCCTTCCCTTGCTGAGCTATGCCGAAAGGAAGCTTAGGACGATTAGTATCAATAATATTCTTAAAGTTCACAAACATAGCCTGCGCTGTTTCAGGACGGAAATACACGGTATTAGCTTGCTCTTCTGCGGGTCCTAGAAATGTTTTTAGTAGAAGATTAAACTGTTGTACCCTTCCAAACTCATGCGCTTTCTTATCTATGCATGGATAATCCCTAAAGGGCATACCAGTTGATACCTCATCTTCTCTGAATCTTCTATGACAATTTTTACATTCAACCAAAGGATCGGAAAAATTCTTGAGGTGCCCCGACGCCTCCCAAACCTTAGGATTCATTAATAAGGCGGCATCGATGCCTACGATATCGGCCCGACAATGCACAAACCGTCTCCACCACTCTTGCTTGATGTTGTTTTTCAACTCCACACCCAAGGGGCCGTAATCCCAAGAATTGGCAAGCCCTCCATAGATATCAGATCCTGCAAAGATAAACCCCCTGCGCTTGGCAAGAGAAATGATATTTTGCATAAGATCTGGCATATTGCTCATTGTACTCGATTTTTTTCTCATCGGACAACGCCCTTTCCTTGGGCAGAGGCGTCATCAGGAAGACTTGTATCAAGAGAAGAGTCTTTTGAAGAAATAGTCTGCTCGGTAAATACGTCATCTCCTTGGACTTGCGCTTCCCCAAGGATCTTTGCAGCGCCTCCTCTTTGAGAAACAACGGGCACAAGAACAACCTGGAAGGCAACCGAAGGAGCGGTCTCAAACGCTCCTGCTCCTGACCCCACATCCCCAACTCGCCACACGATCTCCCTTGAAACAGAGTCTAAGGTCAATGGCGCGTTTTCAGGAAAAATCTTTCCTGTCAGGCTTACCTCCTGGGGCAGTATGGCTCTCACTGTCACGTTCTCCGCGTCATTATACAAGTTCTTTGCCTGCCATATGACGGTATAGGTTGTCTGGGATCCCACCTGCGGAGGAAGAGGACCCGAGTTACCAAACACCTCATCTTGGTAGTGCGCGCTCTGTTCTATGACAAGACGGGAATTCACCTTTAATTCAAACTCCTCTTTTGCGTCAGATAGAATAATTTTGTCGCGGAGTGTGAAGTTCTCATCTTGCGAACTGAATACTTCCCAATTCTCTTTCACGTTCACCCAGAACTCTACCTTTCCTTCCTCTCCCTTGCCCAAAAATCTTAGTTTGGTGACATCCTTTGCCTCCCAGATAATGGAAGTATCCCCTTCCTTAAACTTCCCCTGCTCTGCCTTCACGCTTGCAAAATCAAGGGGC
>CAZBFZ010000191.1:0-1439 GCA_964491245.1 uncultured Methanosarcinales archaeon | reverse complement strand
TGTCTTGGAAACCACGTTAAGGTAAATCGTTGAGCCTGCAACATAAGCCGTAACAGCCACAACAACGACAACAATGGACCAGAAAAGCAGATGCGAAAGCAGCGGCCTTACCTTTTTGCTTTTCCTTTTGGCAAGCACAGAGGCAGCAACCAGAACAGCCAGCGCAGCAGCTCCGGCAAGGACTGCCTGCATTGCAGTCTGCCTTAACGTTTCCTCCAGCATAGGGGCATTGCCTTCGCTGCCTTCTTCCAGGACGTGCCCCTCTCCTTCCTCGTGCCCATCAGGCACATCGCCATGTGCATAAACAGCTGTGCTAAATGCGCCAACCAGTAAGAGAGCCACAGCTGAAATCAGAATTACAGCTCCGAATACCAGTATGCCTAATACGCTTTTGAAACTCATGTGTCGCAGCATCTTGATAGCTCATGCATGATAGCTCAGCAAAACTCGCACACGTTTTTCTTATGCGTGCCCTTTTTACTGCCCTTGCCGTTGGCAGAACCTTTCCTGGCTTTCACATCGCTCACCTCATTTTGCCCATTCTTAACTCGCAAACTATCAGTATACAATTCTGTATATTAGTGATATAAATAGTTTTTGGTATTGCGAACTGTTAACTGGTTTCGGCAAACGCAAAGCTTATATAGAAGTGTGATTACATTTAACGAAATTGTAATCAAAGCAGTGGTGATGTATCATGGGTGCTGTGACAGTAAGGTTAAATGATAAGATAAGCGGATTTGTTGAGTTACTCAGCAGAGATACCAACAAGTCAAGGTCAGAGGTAGTTAGGGAACTTCTTACAAAAGCTGCTAGTGAGGAAAAAACTAATTACTGGCTAAAAAAATACAAAAACAGGGAAGTAACGCTCAGGAAGGTCGCAAAGGAATTGGGTGTTCCGCTTTGGAAGGTTCTTGAAATTGTAGGGGAAAACCAGCCGTACGAACTATCTGACTTGCAGAGGGATTTAAGAGCGATTGGTGAGTAAGGTTGGTGGTTGTTGATTCTTCTGTGCTTATCCCGCTGCTAAATATTGGCAAGCTCAGCCTGCTTATCAGTTGCTTCAAAGGCAAAAGCATTATTATCCCCGAAGTTGCCTGGAATGAGGTGGTTGAGGATGGCAAGGCGCTTGGCAAAAGCGTTTCCGCTCTAGAAGAAAATAAAAGCAAGTTCAGAATTACGGGTGTTCAAGAAAAAGAGATGCTTAAGCTTGAGGGATTGGAAAAGGCTGACTTAGCTGTCATTTCCCTTGCGAAAGGCCAAAACAATATTTTACTTACCAACGATGCCACTCTCTACAATGTGGCCATTACACAAAACATAAAAGTATGGTGGCTTACTGCGCTAATATTTTACGCAGTTAAGAGCAATGTTGTTTCAAGCCAGGAAGGTAAAAACATTTTGCTTGAGCTTGTTAGCGCAGGCACTTACCTCAAATC
>CAZBFZ010000190.1:0-1454 GCA_964491245.1 uncultured Methanosarcinales archaeon | reverse complement strand
CTTTTTGGTATATGTTAAGTACTTGAAATAATACATAAGTCTATCAATAAGCCTTCCCAAAATACGTTACAGTTCCTTCTTTGCCGCAAACAACGCAGCTGCTTTTTCTTTTTTTTTCATCAAGAGTCGTGCACCTCGACGTTGCCCCGTCTGCCTTTTCTTTTATCTCTGCCTCGCACTTTGCACTGCCGCAGAAGTACCCTTTTGCAAGCTTTTTGTTTTTCGCGGCAGCAGCGACTTCTGGAACGCTTTTCACACTTGCAATGCTGCTTTCGAGCTGCTGCCTTGATTTGCTGAGCAGGGAGTCTTGTATTTCGCCAAGAAGCTTTTTCACTGCATCTGCGGCGGTTGTGATTTTAGCTGTTTCCTTTTGCATGGTGTCTCTTCTGAATAGAACGAGCTGCTGCTTTTCCAGGTCGCGAGGGCCGATTTCTATCCTTATTGGGACGCCCTTGAGCTCCCACTCGTTGAACTTCCACCCTGCGGTGTAGGTTTCCCTCGCATCAACTTCAACCGCAATGTTTTCTTTTTCAAGCTCTTTTCGTATCTTTTCGGCAGCTGCCAAGACGCCCTTTTTCGAATCCTCAAACAGTATCGGCACAATCACAGCCTGTACCGGAGCTATCCTTGGCGGAATGACCAAGCCATGGTCGTCGCCGTGGGCCATTGCAATGATGCCAAGCATCCTTGTCGTTATCGCCCACGTGTTCTGCCAAACATGGTCCTTTTTGCCTTCCTCGTTCAGGAAGGTGATGTCAAACGCCTTGGCGAAGTTTTGGCCGTCAAAGTGCGCATCCGGGCCCTGGGCTGCTTTTCCATTAGGAAGGAAGTATTCTATGCTGTAGCTGGCTACTGCTCCTGCAAACTTCTCGGCCTCGCCTTTTTTGCCTGAAACGCCTGCAAGGGCAAGGTAGCCCTCGGTTATTTCCTTCCACAGCGCCATTATGCTTTTTATCTCCTGCTCGGCCTCTTCCCTGCTGGCAAAGGCCGTGTGCCCCTCGCACCACAGGAACTCCCTCGTCCTTATGAAGGGCGTTGGGTGCTTGAACTCCCACCTCACTACGTTGTTCCACTGGTTCAGCTTTAAGGGCAGGTCTCGCCAGCTCCTCACCCACTTTGAAACAGAATCGTACATTATTGTCTCGGAAGTCGGCCTCACAGCGAGCCGCTCGTCAAGTTTGGTGTCGCTTGCATGAGTTACCCAGGCAACTTCCGGGGCAAATCCCTGCACGTGCTGCCCCTCTTTCTTGAGCAAGCTCTCAGGTATGAATAGTGGGAAGTAGCAGTTCTTGACCCCCATCTTTTTCAGCCTTGCATCGACCTCTTTGACAATCTTTTCCCAGATTGCGTATGCGTAAGGCCTGAGCACCATGCAGCCGGACACTTTTGTGTAGTCGGCAAGCTCTGCCTTTGCAATTACTTGCGTGTACCACTCGGAGAAGTCCTCGGATTTC
>CAZBFZ010000189.1:0-1457 GCA_964491245.1 uncultured Methanosarcinales archaeon | reverse complement strand
CCAACTTGACCGGCGCAGTTTCCTGATGATGCTCCTCCGCTTCCTAAGTCTGTGGGTTGTGTTATTGAGCCGTAGGTTAGTCCTCCGCTTGTTTTGTTGGTTCCTCCTCTTCCGCCGTAGCCCGCCCCTCCTGGGCCAATGGTAGAAGTGCATCCTGATGCGGAACTGGTGGAGTTTCCAAGCCCGCTGCCGTTAGTGACATTTGTGGTGCCAGCCACTCCTCCTGGGTGTCCTCTTGCCGTTACGTTTATTATTCCTCCACCTTCTATCGTGAGGTTTACGACTGTAATGTTTACGTTTCCGAGTATTTGTCCGTCGGTGAGGATTGTGAGGTTTGTGCCGTTCAGTATGGAGTAGTTGCCGACTGAAATGTTCAGTGTGCCGTTTCTGTCAATGACCATGTGGGTGAAGTTTATCACTGACCTGTTATCCAGGGTTTTTGATGAGTTGATGGTGCACGTTGTTTCAGCATCTCCCCAATCACAAATTTTTAATATTGTGGGGTTGGGGTACGTGTTGGTCGCATCAGCTGTCCCCACCCCCGCGCCTGAAGCGTCGCTCACGTTTATGTGCAGCGTCTGGCTTGTAAGCGCTGTTCCCGTGCAGTTAACTGTTATGTTAATTGTGTTTCCTGAGGTGCTGTTTGCCAGGTAGTTGCAGCTGCTTGTGCTGATGTTCCTTTTTGTTATGTCCGCTGTTCCGTCAGAGTCTGTGAACGCTGCTGAAGCGTTGAACTGGCGGCTGCTGGTGTAGTTGACGAATTGTATCTGGTGCGCTATTGTTGGCGCACTATTTGCAACGTCAAAGCAGCTGTAAACAGAATTATTCCTGTTGCCGGCTGTGTCATTAACGTAGAACGCTCCACAAACGCTTTTGCCCCTTGTCGCTGTTATGCTCTTCGTTACGTTAACCAGCCTTGATGTTCCGCTTATCGCCACAGCACTGTCATTCACAAAGCTCCCTGAGTCATTAAATCCGAAAGTGTAGTTTCCCAGTGCTGAGTTGTCCGTGAAGTTTCCTGTCCAGTTCACCACGCCAGTGGCCTGAGTGGTTGTTGAGGCGTTGTTGCTTATGTTTGCTCTTGGCGCTGTGGTGTCTAAAAAGTTTACTGTTTGCGCTGAGCCTAAGCTTATTCTAGCGAGGGTCACATTAACCGACAGCGCTATGTTGCTGGCAGGCATGGTGAGGTTGTAAGTGAAGTTGCCGAAGCTGTCTGTCTTTGTTTGGTTTGCTGCCGCGTCAGTTGTCAGAACACTTTCACCTGCTGAGTCGTTATAGTACAGCAGCGTCCCATCCTGGTATATTGCTATCGTGTAGTTTGTTATGTTTATGCTCGCTACTGAACCGTTTATGTAGCCCGTAATGTTTGCTTTTCCGAAAAGGGTGACGTTTTGGCCTTCAGCCACGCTGTTTGAGGAAACGCTGAAGGTGAGGTTAAAAGCCGAAGCAGAAATGTT
>CAZBFZ010000188.1:0-1494 GCA_964491245.1 uncultured Methanosarcinales archaeon | reverse complement strand
GGAGCAAGAATTTGCACGGCCAAAAGCAGTAGCTTATCACGGAAAAGCCCAGACCCGGCACGACATAAGCCCGTACGCCAGTGCAGCTGTTGGAGAGGCTCCCATGAAAGCTGTTGGTGCTGCTTAGAAGAAAGCTTTTTTAACTCTTCGCACTTTTAAGTTTAAGTATGGAAGTTGCTACGGGGCAGGCTCTTTCGCAGGAAGAAGCTAACAGATTTATTGCTCAATATTACGGCCTGCTCATTGACAGACCAAGAACAAGGGAAAGGCTTATTCAGAAGGCGCTCTTAATAGTTGGCGAAAACATCAGAGTATACGGCCCGCATGGTATTGAAAGGCTGCAATCAACGCTTGCAGAAATTTTAGACAATCACCTTGGAAAAGAATGGGGAAATGTGTCGTTAAACTCTCCTTTGGCTGACACAGGATTAACATTGGAAGGGGTTGTAGCAGCTACTGAAGAGCGGGCAGATGCTGAACTCGAGTCCGAGTTAGAGCGGGGAAATAGTCTTCTGGGAGTGATTAAGCAAATTTTACCAGAGAACGATCTTCAGTCCCTAGTTACGATGCTTGGCGGCGGTGACAATTTTGCCAGCATTTTGAGCAGCACAGGGCTGGAGCCAAGTGACGTTTCTAGTGCAGGGAAGCTTAAAGAAGTGATTAGGTGGCTAAGCCAGCTTCCGCCAGAAACTATGGCGCTGTATGCAAACTATTCTATTTACCAGAGGGGGCGGGAAAAAGTTAATGGGCGAAGAGGGCGGATTCCTATAACTACGTTAGACATGGTTAGTACCCCAGTAGTGCAAAGGATACTAACAGAAGCTTACGAAAGAAGGCCTGCTTCATTAAGAAATGAGTTAAGATTGCTGGGTTTCCGGGTATTGATCGAAAGAAGTCATGGCCTGACAGGCATTGTAAGGGCAACTAGCCCTGAACTGCTTCACAGAATTCCTCGCATACGTAAATGGCAACATGGTCAAGAATCTGTTAATACTGCGCTAAACTCTATTCAGGAAGTGCTGTACAACTCGCCAAGTTACAGAAGAGCAGAAGAAACTGGCGACAGAGAAGCGCAACTGCGAATACTGAGCCAGATTCTGCAGCAACCAGGACGGCAAAGGGACTATTTTATAAGGGCGGGTTTGAACGGGTTAATGGCTAAGTTCATTGACCCAACTGGCAGAGCCGGACTGAAAAGGCGGGGCTCAGCTTCGGCACTGCTTGAATTCTACAGCAACAGGAAAAGGCTTGAGTGGTTCAGCACTGCCTATGCGACGCATCTGGCTGCTGGCAAGAAGGGAAGACTGGTGGTTGTGGACAGGAGGCAGGAGTGGCAGGATGGCCTGCAAAATGGCAGGTATGGCTCAAAAAGCTCTTACAAAGGAACAGGGCTTGAGGCAGTAGTTGAAGAAGCTCTGTCAACGTACGGGCTTCAGCAAGGGGTTGAAGAGTTTTGCTACATGTTTTTCTCAAAGAAGGATGCTTTGCTGGCAA
>CAZBFZ010000187.1:0-1534 GCA_964491245.1 uncultured Methanosarcinales archaeon | reverse complement strand
ACTGCACAGGAACAGCACTAAACGCAGCAACAGTAACAATATTCGCAAATGACACCAGGCAGAACATGACAAAAACAGCAGCAACAAACACATACCCCAATAACGCGCCAACGCAAAGGCATGACCTCCAGTTCTTAAATTACACGGACACTGTGCAGTTCAACGTGAGCTATGCTGTTGACGATGACAACGGAAAAGAGATAATATTAAGGAACATAAGCGCAACAGCAGGAGCATGCAGCTACGTTACGAATACAACCTCGGGAACGCTGTTCAACGCAACATACAACTGCAGCGGAACAAACAAGGCAGTTGTAACTGTACAGATAAACCTCAGCGATGCTTACGGACTGGGAATACAAAGCAGCCTCCTCACCACAAACTACCCCTCAAGCGGGCCAACAGTAGTCCATAACATACAGCTCGTCAACTACACGAGCAGCCACCAGTTCAACGCATCAGCAGCATTCAGCGACATAGACGGAGCTGGTGACATAATAAAGAGGAACATCAGCACAACCAGCTGCAACTACCTAGCGAACTCAACTTCCGGAAACACCATAAACATCACTTATAACTGCAGCGGAACAGCGCTGACAACCCAAAAGGTTCACATAAACGTAAGCGATGCGAGCAATGACGGAACAGGCACATTGGAAACTACTAACACTTATCCCAACCAAGCGCCAACGCAAAACCACGACTTGCAGTTCATAAACTTTACAAACAGCCACCAGTTCAACATAAGCTATGCGGTTGACGACAACGATGGCGCTTCTGAGGTGGCGTTCAGGAATGTAAGCGCAAGTTCAGGAGCATGCAGCTACGTTACAAACGCAACCTCAGGCACGCTGTTTAACGTGACATACAACTGCAGCGGAACAGCACTGCAGGCATCAGCTGTACGGATAAATATAAGCGACACATACAACCAGGGGGCAACAAGCAGCCTCCTGACAAACACTTACCCGAACCAGAACCCGACAGTTGCATTCGAATACCCAACCAGCAACATAATAGTTTATGGCAGCAACATGTCACTGAACGCATCAGCAGCTGACAGCGACGGAGATTCAATAACGTTCTACTGGTACACCAACGGAACATTCAACAAGACAACCACAACAAACACTACAATCAACCTGAGCAGGGGCAGCTATGGAGTAAACGTGTCAGCCTACGACGGGGCAGCATTCTCCTCAAACACCACCAGAAACTTCACAGTAGAAAACAACAACGTAAGCATGCACCACGGAATACAGTTCGTGAACTTCAGCGGAAGCCCCAACCAGCACACGTTCAACGCCACAGCAGCATTCATGGACCCGGATGGGGCAGCTGACATAGTAAACAGGACAATAACAGCAAGCGCAGGAGGATGCAACTACCTCGCAAACACCACTTCAGGAAACCTGCTCAACCTCACGTTTAACTGCACAGGAACAGCACTAAACGCAGCAACAGTAACAATATTCGCAAATGACACAAGGCAAAACATGACAAAAACAGCAGCAACAAACACATACCCCAACAA
>CAZBFZ010000186.1:0-1545 GCA_964491245.1 uncultured Methanosarcinales archaeon | reverse complement strand
CGAGAACTTTTTGATTAGTAAATCATAGAAAAGGTAAAGTTTAGATAAATCCTTCAATTGATGGAAGTAAATCCGCCTTAAATCCTTTATTAAGCTGCCATCTGGCATCATACCAGCCAGCTTGGCTACATCTTCATCAAATACAAAAGGGGAACTAACTGTTATTGTATTCCTTCCTCTTAAACGTTTGAGGGTAACAAACTCTCCTTCGTCGCTAAGAAGTTCAAAATCCTTATTAAGTTCTCTGGGCTGAATTGTTTTATATGTTGTTTCTTCCATCTTCTTCACACTCCGAAGCCTCAATCAAGCGTTGAGGTTTCTTCCGTTAGGAAAGAAACCTCCGCAGTTTGGCGAGGAGGACGTTGAGCGGAGCTGCCTAATTGCTTTTAGGCGCTAGCCGACCCTGCATAAGCAGGGGAAAAGCATAATTTGGCAGCTCTGCGGTCCTCCGAGCCTTTTGTAAGAAGTTGCTTAAATACCCTAGCCGGGCATCTGTCCAGTGTCCAGTGTCCAGTGGAACCTACGAGAATTCTGGAAAATTTTCGGATTAAGTGCGCAAAACCGTCAACATTAAAAACAGCAGCCGCGATTGTTGGGTTATGGTTTTGGTGTGCGGGATTGACGAAGCAGGCCGCGGTCCGATACTAGGGCCGATGGTAATGTGCGGCGTGCTAACAGACGAGGCTGGCTCTGCCGAGCTGAAAAAGATTGGTGCTAAGGACTCTAAGCTCCTGTCTCCGAGGCAGCGGGAGCAGCTTTTCAGCAAGATAGTCAAGATTGTCAAGGACTACAAAATCGTTGTAATAAGCCCTGCTGAGATTGACGCGTCTGTGAAGTCTGATGACGGGATGAACCTTAACTGGCTTGAGGCTCACAAGTCAGCCGAGATAATTAACTTCCTGAAGCCTGAAAAGATTATTATTGACAGCCCTAGCAACAACGTGAAAAATTACAAGAAATACCTGATGCGGCTGCTGAAAAACCAGAAAATCGAGGCTGTTGTTGAGCACAAGGCAGACGTGAACCATGTGGAGTGCTCTGCCGCGTCAATACTCGCGAAAGTGACGAGGGATGGGGAGGTTGAGAAAATTAAGAAAGTTGTTGTTGAGGACTTCGGCTCTGGTTATCTTGCTGACCCGAAGACGATCGCATTCTTCGACAAATACTTTGAGGTTTACCCTGACATTTTCAGGAAGAGCTGGGCGCCTTACAGGAAGCGGCTTAGCGGAAAGTGGCAGAAAAAGCTTGGGGATTTTGGCAGTGACTAGCCCTTTAGCTCTGGGAATGCTATTTTGTGCTGCTGCGGCTTTTTTGCGGCTGCGGCAAGCTCGCCAAAAAGCGGTATCATTATTGGGATTGCGAACCTGGTGAATGCGCTCGTCACTATTGCCTCGCCCTTGTCGAGGGAGGCTATGTTTCTGTCGTCCTGGCTCAGGTCCTGCGCTGCCGACTCAATGAGCGCTGTCCGTTCAGGGGCCATTTCCATGCCAAGGATTATCTTCGTGTTTATGTTCGCCAGTATTTCTTTCGGTATGAGCGATGGCA
>CAZBFZ010000185.1:0-1559 GCA_964491245.1 uncultured Methanosarcinales archaeon | reverse complement strand
ATTTTCCAACCGAAGGAAAGCCTATCAGTATGACGGTGGCATCGCCGCTTTTCCTTACAGCATAGCCCTCGCCTTTTTTGCCGCCTTTTGAGCGCGCAACTGCCCTTTCCTTGAGGCGGGCTATCTTTGCCTTTACAAGGCCTATGTGGTGCTGCGTTGCCTTGTTGTACTGCGTCTTGGATATCTCTTCCTGCAGCGCCCTTATTTCCTCTTCGTAGCTTACCATTTACATCCTACACCTTCTGAGAGCTTCTCAAATTTGGTTTTGGTTAAGAGCTTTTCGGCTCACATACCAATTATTCTCATGCCCTTATCACTAGAATCCTTCACCCCACAACTAAAATAATCACTAATTAGTGGTTAAAATAGAAAGATTTAAATACTGGCAGTCTATAGGGGCTATTGAGTTAATAAGCAAGGTGAAAAAATGAAGCTCAATATTGGCAAATGGTTTTCAAGAAGCGGAAGAGCAAAAGCAGCCGACTCTGGGCAAGGGTTAGCATACGACCAAAGCCTGGCAATGAGTAAAATAGAGTTTGCTATTCGCACGTGGTTTGTCACACAATACCTGGAGTTTATTGGATCAAAGGACGCAAGCTCTGCAAACATAACTGTTTCTGGCGGGCATAATTCCGGTGAGTATGTGCCATATGCGTCACGACCTCAAATTAATACGGGTGTGCTCTCACTTCCTGTAATGTGGGGAAGGGGCCCGGAAAGTTATTTAATTGCTCAAACAGTCATAGATGAAAACACTGACCGCCCTTTTAGTGGAAACTTAGAAAGGTTGATAGACGGTGGGGCTGATATGGCTTCGTACGTCGCTAATAATTCTAATAAGTTTTTGGAGGCGACTAAAATAGTTTTACAGATTCGGCCTTTAAGCTCAGACCGTGAAGCTGAATTGTTCTCACAGGGAATAGTCTATCGTTTAAGAGGAGTTTATTCAAACGAATTAGTGCCTAAAGTTTCCGGGGAAGAGTTGGAAGCTTTCGAATTAGGAGCGGCTGTTGGTAGTGCAGCTAACCCAGATTTTGGCGGTCACTTGAACGGAACAACATGGGCCGTAATGCAAGCATGCGAAGCAAGCGGGAAAGACCCAAGAATGTTTGGTCGTAAGGTGCTGGAGGAAATACTTTCCGATAAGGCGTTTAGTGATGGTATAGATTATTATAACCGTGAAGGTAAAGTACAAAACCCGGCAGGTCACCAAGTGTTAGTTAGTTTTAAAGAAGGAACATATCCTCTTCACTTGACTGGGCTAGATTTCTCGAGGGAGTATTATGGGTTTATTTACAAAGCACTCGATAAGGTTCTTGGTTTGCAAATGGGTAATTTAAGGTCAAAAGCTGGAAGCCCTAAGTAAAAACCGATGCGAAAATATGCGGATAAAACAGCCTGTTCAATACCCTAAATCTTTTCCAGCATGCTGACGACGTTCCACAGCTGGGTTCTGCTGTAAGACTGCAGGTTTGAGTCCTCTGACAGGCTGTCGAGAATCTGAAGTGCCTTGTTAATCCTTATTGAAACCTCTAGCTTTTCGTCTTTGAGTGTTTCAA
>CAZBFZ010000184.1:0-1561 GCA_964491245.1 uncultured Methanosarcinales archaeon | reverse complement strand
CACGTAAACGTACAGCCATACTCAGGCAGCCCGGCAAATTTGGCAGTCTATTTTGCAACGTGCAATAAGGGCGATACCATAATGGGGCACAACCTCCCTGATGGAGGCCACCTTACTCACGGATGGAAAGCAAGTATAACAGGACAGTGGTTCAACAGCGTTCCCTACCACGTAAAAGAGGATGGCTACCTAGACCTCGAAGAGATAAGGCGGCTGGCACTGGAGCACAAGCCAAAGCTCATATGGGTAGGCGCAACCGCATACGTGAGGGAATTCCCGTTTGAGGAACTTGGAAAGATTGCTGATGAGGCAGGAGCTTACCTTGCAGCCGATATTGCACACATTTCCGGCTTAGTAATTGCCGGGGTGCACAAAAGCCCTGTTGAGCATGCACACATCATAACAACAACCACTCACAAGACGCTCAGAGGGCCCAGGGGTGGAATGATAATGGTTACTGAGAAAGGCCTGAGGAAGGACCCTGAGCTTGCAAACAAGATAGACAGGGCAATTTTCCCCGGGCTTCAGGGCGGTCCTCACGACCACACAACAGCGGCTCTGGCTGTTGCACTTGGCGAATCACTGCAACCGGAGTTCAATGGGTACGCGAGGCAGATTGTTGCAAATGCCCAAGCTCTGGCTGCCGGACTGATGAAAAACGGCCTGAAACTGGTTACAAACGGCACAGACAACCACATGATGCTCGTTGACTTAACATCCATGGCAAAGGGCCACGGCATATTTGCTCAGGAGGCACTTGAAGCTGCAGGGATAACAGTGAACAAGAACACTATACCGCTTGATCCAAGCAGCCCATTTTACCCAAGTGGCATACGGCTCGGAACGCCAGCCATAACGACAAGGGGAATGAAAGAGCCCGAGATGGAAAAAATAGCCAAATGGATAGCTGAGGTTGTTAACGAGACAAAAAAGCACAAGCTTCCTACTGAGAAATCCGAGATTGGAGAATATGTTAAGAAGTTCAAGGAAGAGGTTAAAGGGAATGCGGTTGTAAAGAAAGTGAGGGAAGAAGTACGAGAGCTTTGCAGCAGGTTCCCGCTTTACAAAAAAAATAACAAGTGATAAAAATGGAGCACATTGAAGCTGCGGCATCATTTCCGAAGGAAGTATGGCTTGCTATAGCCGGATTTTTGGTCTTGTTCGTACTGAAGCATTATGTCATTGGGTGAAGAATGGCAGCAGAAATAATTGACGGAAAATCATTGGCAGAGAAAATACGGGCAAGAATAAAGGCTGAAGTGGCCAGGCTGAAAACAAAGCCCGGGCTTGCCGCGATAATGGTGGGAGACAACCCGGCGTCCAAGGTTTACGTGGACATAAAGAGCAAGACATGCGACGAAGTTGGGATTTACTCAGAACTCTACAAGCTGCCAGAACAGACGACAGAAAAAGAATTGCTGCAGCTGATTGAAAAGCTGAACGCAAGCGAAAGAATACACGCCATACTGGTGCAGCTTCCATTACCGAGGCAGCTGAACGAAGAGAAAATCCTTGCCGCTGTTGCGCTTGAAAAGGACGTTGACGGCTTCAGCCCGGTAAA
>CAZBFZ010000183.1:0-1570 GCA_964491245.1 uncultured Methanosarcinales archaeon | reverse complement strand
AAAGCAGTTTTGCAGCCATCAGCTTTGGCTCGGCAATCCTTGAGTTCCAGTTCAGCTCCCGGTCCTTGCCATCGTTTAGGAGGATGCTTATGCCCAGGACTTGCTCTGCCGCAGAGAAGTGCGTAATCCTGAGCTTTTTCAGCGTGACGTAAACAACCTGTATGTTCCGTTCCATTTGGCCCTAATACCACACCACTTTTTCTAGCTACTCCCCTAATGCTATCCTCCTTGGCTTTTCATCTATAAAAAAGTTTCGAAAAGAACTGAAAGAAATCTGTTGGAAGCAAAACCCGCAAGAATCCGTTAGGCTGTTGCAGTTGCCATGGCTGCGGCAGCTGCGGCTGGCGTGGCTGCCTTGTTCTCGCTAACGATTATTGAGAACGAGCATGGCATCTTTTTTCCGGCTCTTTCAAGCGCGAGCTTTGCTGTTTCGAGTGCCGGCTTGTCAACCTGCACTGTAAAGAACCTGTCGCCAGCCTTAAGCTGGACAGCTACGCCTGTTGGCTTTCCAAACGGCTTCTGCATGCCTGTGCTTACCCTGTCTGCGCCTGCTCCCATGGCAAGCGACTTCTCCCGCAGGATGTGGTACGGGTATTTCCTGATTTTGAAGTGGAATGCGTTCTTTGCAAGCCTCTTCTCGAGCAGCCTTATGCTTGTCTGCCTTGCTGACTCTATTGCCTCCTGCCTTATCTGCAGCGTATCCTTTGGAACCAGGTCAAGCGTGTGGGAGAATTCCTTTGCCCCATCGCCCATGTCATACCTTGTGACCTTTCTCGGAGGGCTCATCCTGATAAAGGACTTCTTCTTGAACTTGCTAATCCTGGTGTAAGGCCTTTCTACCGGCCTGTACGACCTGAACCTTCTCAGCCTTGCCATGCCCGAGAGGATTTTGCAGCAGGTTTAAAAAGGTTGCTGTCCTCCTCGGGCTTATGAAAAAGGCCACCAAAAAGGTGATGTGCTTTGGCACCTTTGACGTTTTGCATGCTGGCCACAAGTTCTATCTGACAGAGGCAAGGAAATTGGGCGACTATTTAGTCGTAGTTGTTGCCCGCGACGACACCGTAAAAGAAGTGAAAAAGCGACAGCCGCTGCACAGCGAAAACGAGCGAGTAAGAAATTTGCAGCAGCTTGGGATAACCGATAAAGTCGTCCTTGGCTACAGCGGTGATAAATTGAAAATCGTTGAAGAGGAAAAACCAGACGTCATATGCCTTGGCTACGACCAAACTTTTTTTACGGACAAAATTAAGGAAAAGCTGCAGCAGCGGGCATTAAAAGTTGAAGTTGTGAGGCTGCCTGCTTATAAGCCGGAGGTTTATAAGAGTTCGCTGATTAAGAAAAGAAAAGGTTTAAACTAGTGTTTTTTGCTTACCATGTTTGTTAAGAAATTCATCGGCTTTCTTCAGTACTTCTTTGCTGCTGTTATATGTTACTTTTTTGACGGCTTCCTCAAATTCCAGCCATAAGTATTCTGAGTGTTCAAATGATAGCTTTACGTCTTTTTCGGCAGCTGCTGTTTTGGCGAGCAGGAATATCACATCCTTGGCAGTAGTTTTCCCGTCTTTTTTGT
>CAZBFZ010000182.1:0-1585 GCA_964491245.1 uncultured Methanosarcinales archaeon | reverse complement strand
GGAAAAGCACAGGAAAGCGCAGAGGATTGGTGCCGATGCTGCCATGAACTACACTGAAGAGCACTGGGTTGGCGGGGTCATGGCAGCCACGAACAACAAAGGCGTTGACGTCGTAATTGACCACGTTGGCGCTGCAACATTTGGCAAGAGCATAAAGTGCCTGGCAAAGAACGGCAGGCTGGTGACATGTGGAGTAACTTCGGGGAATGAAGCCACAATTAATATCAGAGAGCTGTTCAGCTCTCAGCGCTCAATCCTTGGCTCGGTGTCAGGCACCATGAAAGACTTCATAGCGGTTGCAAAGTTAGCCGTTGAGGGAAAGATTAAGCCGCTGCTTGACTCCGTTTACCCGCTGAGGGACGCAAGGAAAGCCCAGGAGCGCTTGCTGTCGAGGCAGAGCTTTGGGAAGATAGTTCTTGTGCCATAAGAAGAAAGTAGTGGGGCTGCTGGGATTCGAACCCAGACTACGTCGTTTTTCTATCCTTTTTTGTCAAGCTTTTTGCTTGCAAAAAGGTTGCCCGAACGGCGTGTGTTATTGCTCCAGCGCAACCAAGGTTTACGCTGTCCAAGTTGCACTACAGCCCCTTGAAACACATGGCTATTTCGGATAATATTTAAAGGTATAGAAATCCAATTTGCTTCATGCCTATCAAACTCCGCTGTGATTGCCAAGTTTCAGATGATGGAAAATTTACTGTCTCAGAAAGGTGCAAGAGCTGCAGGGAATGCAATCTTGCTGCGACGATGCACCCTTTTGGCAACAGAAGGCTGTCTTAAAGCTTGGCAAAGCTTGTCTTTCCAGAAAGCAGCTGCCACACAACATGCGGAAGGTCCTTGATTTTTACCCTTACCTGTTTCGTACTATTTCGGTCACGGATGGTTACGTCATGCTGTTTCAGTGAGTCAAAATCTACTGTTACAGCAAATGGGCATCCAACCTCGTCCATTCTAGCGTAACGCCTACCAATGCTTGCATTTTCGTCATAGAAGCAGCTGAATTCTTCCTTCAGGTCGTTATATATCTTCTTTGCTGCCGCAACTAACTCTTCCTTATTCGACAGCAACGGGAAGACAGCCACTTTGATTGGTGCCAGTTTAGGGTTCAAATGCAAAACAATGTTCTCCCTTTTGCTGTCGTATTCGTAAGCATCAAAAAGGAACACAAGGAATGTTCTGTCAACTACCAATGAGGGCTCTGCAACGACATACGGAACAATTTTTATGCCGGTTTCCGGGTCAAAGTAGCTCAGGTCCTTGCCTGATGCCTTGATATGCTGCTGCAAGTCAAAATCAGACCTGTTGGAAATTCCTTCCAGCTCTTTCCATCCAAAGGGGAAGTTATATTCCAGGTCCCAGGTGTCGGTTGCATAATGGCTTTTCTCCTCCTTGACGTGCTGCCTTATCCTCAAATTCTCGGATTTTGCGCCAAGCCCGACAAACCAGTTGTGCTCAAACGCAAGCCAGTATGCATGCCACGGCAGAATAAGCTTTTTGTCAACCATTTCTTTTATTTTCATCTTTTTATGCTCACTGCCACCTTTTTTCTGCATTTCGCTGGTCAAAACATTTATTTCGTAGCTGCTGA
>CAZBFZ010000181.1:0-1618 GCA_964491245.1 uncultured Methanosarcinales archaeon | reverse complement strand
GCTATCCTTCTTCCTGTTGTGACAGGCCTTCCGTATAGGTAGTTGCTGTATGGCGTTGCCGCTATGCCAGGGCTTCCGGGAACCCTTGCTGAAATGTCAAAGACAATAATCTCTTCTTCTGGTGGTCCAGGTGTTATTGCTGCCTGAAGCGCAAACGGTCCAATTATTCCTGGCGGGTAAAGCTTCTTTGCTGCTGCAACGAACCTCTCGCCAATATCAAAAGCCTTCTCTAGCAGCGACTCTTTAACAGTTACCGCAACGTGCCCTGTTTCAACGTACTGGGGCTTTACGTGCTTCATTACCTCAATTTGCTCGGCAGCTGTCAATCGAAGCAGCCCGTCTATGTTCGTCTGCCTCCTTGTATCGGTCCCGAGCAGCTCCAGCTCCTGTGTTAAAGGCGAGTAGAAGTAATTGAAGTTCACTTGCGCCCCGACAATGAACTCCTCAATGACTGCTTTTTTTGCAGAAGCAGCCGTGATTATCTTTTTTCCAGTCATTTCTCTTATTTTTTCCTTATAGCTGTCGTAGCTGCTTGCAAAGAAGAATGCCCTTTCATACCCGCGAGCTGCCTCTGTTGCCTTCACCAGCACAAGCCTGTCTATTCGTCTTGGATCGTTAAACCGCCTGGGCATTTTTATCCCTGCTTTCTCAAGCAGCCTGTACTGGCTGTCTTTTCCTGTCCTCTCTTCGGCCTTCAGCATGCTTCTGCTTCCAATTAGTGGAACAAGAAACCTGTTTTCGATTTCCTTGTAGTTGCAGTAGACCCAGAAATACCTGCTCTGAATGAATACCGTGTTGAGCTCCCTCAGCCGCTGCTGCACTTCTGGCTTGGCTATGTCGCTGAACTTGTCTACGAGGATTACTTCGTCAACAATGCCCTTTCCTTCCCTGCTTTTGTAGTATTTCTCGTAAGTTTTCTCCCTTCCTTTTTGGCACACGACAACCGTCCTTAGCCCTTCGTCCTTTGCTCCCCTGCAGATGTCAAGGGCAGAGTGGCCGCCGAGAGTTCCAATGGCTAGCTTGTTTTTGTCGTATCCGGAAATTATTGGCAACAGCTTTTTTTGGCTTATCATTTTCTTTCAGTTCAGTATCTTTTTGAGCTCCTTTTTTTCAATCGCTGTCCTTATCTCCCTTGCTATTCTTCTGCCCGTGCTCATCGGCTCTCCATACTTTAGCTTAGTGTAGGGAGAGCCTTCCACGTAGAGGTTTGTTCCCGCAACTATCCTTGCCGATATTTCAAAGACAAAGAACTTCAGCTCAGGGGTTATGACTGTCTCGAGGCTGAATGGGCCGTAAATCCCTTTCCCATCGCCATCCAATGTTTTTGATGCCTTGACTGCCGCTTCTCCCATCCTGAAAATCTCAGGCAGCAGCGATTCCCTCACAACAACAGGAACATTTCCTGTTATGTTGTAGCTTGTTTCCAGCCCCAGGTCAAGCTGGTCTTTTGCTGCTATCCTTCCAATGCTGTCCACGTTGCTCTCGTACCTCTTGTCAAAGCTCATTACCTCAAGTTCATTTGTGAGCGGTGAGTAAAAGTAGTGTATGTATATTGGCGCTCCGATGATGTATTCCTGTATTATGTATGCCCTTACCTCTTCCTTTGCTTTCCTTCCTT
>CAZBFZ010000180.1:0-1639 GCA_964491245.1 uncultured Methanosarcinales archaeon | reverse complement strand
TAATGAGTTCGTCCATGCCGACAGGCGTAGCTTCAACAGGCCTGTTTGGGCTATAGCCCTTGGGCAGCTTAGGCCGCTCAGGCATTGGGTAATCAGAAGTGTTATGGTTCGGCGCATTTGGTATCAGCGTTGGCTCTGCACTTTCAGGACCCTTGTAAGGTCCGAGCTGCGGAGCCTGCGATTGTCCATTTGTTGGTCCTGCCATTTTCAGCTCACCCCCTGATAACTGCCAAAACTAAAAAAGGGTGGAATTGTGAGTTTGCCAATCCTGAATGGCCTGCCAATAGTTTTGTCAACCAATGGTGTAACAGTTTTCAGGAATGACATAACAGGCAGCCCTGTGACTCTGGCAGCTTTTTTCATGCCGAGGGCTGTAAAAGTATTTGTTGCAGCTGCAAGATACTTCAAGCCAGAGATGCCGTACACGAATGCGTGGTGTAAGTTCAAGGCGTTGTCGCTTATGCCGAGCGCGTAGTCCATTCCATAAAGTACTGCGCCAACTTTCAGAATTTCCCGTGTTGCGAGCATAGTATGTTTCGCTAAATATTTCCCAACGCCTTCACGTCTCATTCCTTCACGGGTCTCAATATTACCCTCACTATCAATTCCATTATGCAACTTTTTAACAGCCACGTAAGTTGATATGTTGTCAACTATTGTGCTTCCTGCTGCAACCGATGCATCAAACAATATGTGCTCCAGCATTTTTTGTCACCCTGTCAAGTATTCCTTAGGAATAAATCCCGATTCCACGCCTATTTTCAGCAGGCTGTGCGCCAAACTGGCGCTCATGTAGGCGTACTTTTGGCTGAGCCTTTCATACGCTTCTTCCCTTTTGATTCGGCGAACAGGCCCAATCACCGGCACAGCTTCCAGAAGAATCTGATTTAAGCCAGGAGATTTGCTTTGCTCGGAGAGTTCAAGAGCGTTGGCTAAAAGTTCCTCAACAACTTCGCCAATGCTGCGGTTTTCGCCGCATACTTCTACATTTATACCTCCATCCAGCTCCTTCAAGGCCTTGCTATGAAGTTGTTCTTCAGGGGCTTTTTCACCCATTATCCTGTAAAATTCGGCTTGCTCTGAAATTTTTATCTGATAAAATTTGACTTGCCCTAAAGCTTTGTCATTATCTGCAAAGAAGAGTCCTACCTTGCCGTAATGTTTTGTAGGCACAATAAAAGTATAATCCACTGTGTATTGGTTATTACCGGCCTGCACAAAAGGTTTTGGCCCTTTTGGCCCAAGGATTATCCTTGCTTCATAAATAGGCGTAGTAAAAGCACTAGTCTCCATTAGATTCCCTATGTATCTTTTCACCGCCTGCATTTGTTTTGGCATTTTCATTCACCCTCCGCCACCCATCAGCTTTCGCACGGCATAGTCTATACTTCTAAAGCCGGCATAGATTCCCGCGGCTATTGGCAAACTGTAAGCGAAACTTTCAGCCAAGGTTTTCGCAGCAGAGTAAAGCTGCTGCGCCTGCTCTGGCTCAACCGGGAGCTGCTGGCCGCCTTGCGCTGCAATTTGCGAGCCAATAAACGTGCCCAGGGTTCCTGCCAAAATCATGTCTAATGTTTTGCTAACCATTTCAGTTCACCTCACACCCTCACAAGCTCTCTTGTGTTAACCTGTGGCAGGT
>CAZBFZ010000179.1:1229-1654 GCA_964491245.1 uncultured Methanosarcinales archaeon | reverse complement strand
GCGATTCCGTTCCCGGGCTCCATTTCAAATGTGGAGGAAAACATGAACGCCAATGTTGCATCACTGGTCGCTGTAGGCCTGCTTGTGATCGTGTTCGTTCTGGCTGTTGCATGGGTCAAAAAACTCAGAGTAACGCGCAAGCTGCTCTTCTGTGCCGCGTTCATGATGACCGTCGTCGCTTATGCGGCCGCGGCGGGCTACGCGACATCGCTGGCAGAGAACGCCCTTAACGCAGGAATCGCATTCACCATGGCCTTCACATTTGCTCTTGCGATCGCGCTGGCGCTGTATCCGAAGGGTTAAAGATGCCCGGGGCGGGATATGGCTGCTATGCTGAGTGGCAGTTGAAGCTCCCTTGAGTAAGGAGCGTTCCCGTTCCCCGGGCTCCAATGACAACCAAAGAAAAAATCGTGCCGGGCGCGGGA
>CAZBFZ010000179.1:0-1219 GCA_964491245.1 uncultured Methanosarcinales archaeon | reverse complement strand
GCGCGACATTAGCGGGCCCTGAGATTATAATGCGCGAGGACGGGACAGTCCTCGGGCTCCAGACGGAGGAAGAGATGGAAAAAGAACCTGAAAAACCGGAACCGGCACCGGCAGTTGTCGTGCACATGCTTGCAATATTCCTTGCATCCGTAGTCGCATACGCGATCGCGGGCACATTCAGCCAATTCGTGATCGGCAACGCCCGGCCAGAAGCAGAGACGCACGGAAAGGCCGTCTGGTATCTGGTGGTCATTGTCGGTGGCGCATCTGCCTGCCTGAGCAAGATGCGCGAACCGCTGCCTGAAACATGGCTGAGAAAGCGGCTCAGCTATCTCGTCACCGCGCTGCTGCTGATCTCGGCCGTCATGGCGACGGCGCTGTTCATGAATTTCGCCGCCGGCGTCGAGCGGAAGCTTGTGCATTTTGCGATTCTGTTCTTTATCCTGTTTGCCGCGGCCATAGCCAACGCATTGGAAGTCAACATGGGAGAGGAAAAGAGTCGAGGAGAACAGGCGAAGGCGGACGCGGCTGTCCAGCAAACAGCTGAGTGAAGAACGCCCGAAGGGGACGGGATAGCTCATCCTCCTGCGAAAGCAGCAACCGTTTCCGCCGGTTGTTGCTTCCCGTTCCCTCGGGCTCCAATGGAGAGCATATGCAAATCATCGAACGGACATCACAGGACGTAACGGTTCTAGACTTGAAGGGAAAGCTCACAGAATCGCAAGACGCCGACTGTCTGGAGTCGAAGGTTGATGTTCTCGTCAGGGACGGGAGAACAAACATCGTCCTGAACTTTCAGGATTGCCAGTCCATCAACTCGGTGGGGCTCGGCGTCGTCGTGAGGAGCTACACTAAGGCAAGCCGTGGGGCGGGCGCCTGAAACTCCTCAACATTACGAAGCGCGTCAGGGATCTGCTAATCATCACCAAGTTTCTCACCGTCTTCGAAATCTTCACGAGCGAGGCCGACGCTGTGAAGAGCTTCGAATCGCAGTAGGTAGCGCAGCCAATCGCCGAATGAAAGGAGGCGCAAAATGACCGGACTCCTCTTGATCGCAGCCGCGATGGCATTCCTCGCTTACTTGAGGGCTGTCGTTTGGATCAATGATACGCTTCTCGGCCAGGCGAGAAATTCCTAGCGGTCACAACCAAAGAAAAAATCGTGCCGGGCGCGGGACAGCAGAGGCAGAGCTGCTGAAACTGGCGATGGTGCCGTCGCT
>CAZBFZ010000178.1:0-1684 GCA_964491245.1 uncultured Methanosarcinales archaeon | reverse complement strand
GAGAAACACAACAGGTTGTATTTATTGCGAGGTAATGAAACATGACACCAAAAGCTGCGGAACCTTCTAGAACTATGGCTGTAACGAGGATTGCCAAGGTAGTGAAGCGGGATGGGAGAGTTGCCGACTTCAACCCTGAAAAGATAACAGACGCGATAATGAAGGCTGCAAGGTCGGTTGGGGGAAGCGACAGGAAGGAAGCAGAAAGGCTGACTTCCCTGGTTGTAAAGTATGCGGCGAAAAGCGACAAGGTTCCCACTGTTGAGGAAATCCAGGATGCTGTTGAAAAAATACTCATCGAAGAGGGGCATGCAAGAACAGCAAAAGCTTACATACTTTACAGGGCAAAAAGGGCTGAGCTGAGGCAGGCTGCAGCAGAGGCTGCCAAAGGCACAGACGGCGAGAAGACCGCGCTGCTTGACATGTTCGCGCACAAGAGCAAGCTTGCATCCCTAATTGGCTATGACAGGCTTGAGGCGTACAAGAACCTGTTGTTCTTCATCAAAGAAAGTCAAAAAAGCGGCGAGCTTCCCCTCCATCCTGGAGATTACCTTGGCGGGAATGAGCTGGCTACGAACATTTTCCAGAAAAAGTACTACCTTAAGGACCTCAACAGCAAGCTCATTGAGAAAAGGCCAGAGGATGCTTATGCAAGGCTGGCTGCCTTCATGGCAGCGGTTGAGCCTACTCTGGAAAAGCAGCGCGAATGGGCAGCAAGGTTCTACAGGGCACTATATGAGGGGCAGTTTGTGCCTGGAGGAAGGGTGATTGCGGGAGGGGGGGACCTCTACAGGCTCAAAACGCTTGCGAACTGCTTTGTCTCCCTGATTGCAGAAGACAATATAGAGTCAATCTACCAGGCAGCGTACGAATGCGCGAGGACATATTCTTACGGCGGAGGAATAGGCGTTGACATCTCAATTTTGAGGCCCAGGGGCTCAGTAGTCCATAACGCAGCAGATACCTCAACAGGAAGCGTTTCCTTCATGGAGCTGTTCTCGCTCACAACAGGACTGATAGGGCAGTCTGGAAGAAGGGGAGCGCTCATGCTGACCATAGACATAAAGCACCCAGACAGCCCGTACTTCATCAACGTGAAGAAGATACCAAACTGGGTAACAAGCCAGATAGTCGAGCAGTGCAAATGGTCTGGCAGGTTTGATGAGAAGCAGCTGAGGGAAATAGAAAGGCAGGTCAGGGAAAACACGCAGGTCAGGTTTGCGAACATCAGCCTGAAGGTGAGCGATGAGTTCATGCAGGCGGTAGAAGAGCAGAACCGCTACGGCACAGAGAAGATACTCGTCTACCTGAAAGACAAAGGGGTGTCAGGGCTTGGCATCATGCAGGGAGGGGCGGTCAACTACTCCTACGGCATACCATCAAAGCCAATAGAGAAGTACACCTTGCTGAAAGTATTTGACTCCTTCAAGGAGCTGAATGCTTTCCTGGCAGAGCACAGCACGCAGCCTCTGGGAGAGAGCGACCTAGCTGATGCAACAAAGAGGGACATGTTTGGCGACTATGTCGTGCAGGACAGGAACTCGGAGTTCGACCTCGCGGTAAAGTATGCTGGCGACTTCATGCTTTATTACAACGCAAGGGAAACCGGCGAGATAAAGCGGATTGTGAAGGCAAGGACTATATGGAACGCATTCATAGAAGGCAACTACAGGACAGCAGAGCC
>CAZBFZ010000177.1:0-1698 GCA_964491245.1 uncultured Methanosarcinales archaeon | reverse complement strand
CAAGCACGGCTGCCTCTCTGCAGAGGGCTTCTATGTCAGCTCCGACATAGCCTTCGGTTTTTAAAGCCAGATAGTAGATGAACTTGTCGCTATCGCTCATGTTTTTCACATCTAATCTGGCGCTCACTGTTCCGGGCTTCTTTTTTATTTCGGGTTCTGAGATTGGCTCGTCCGCTGCCATTTTGCTTGCCGTGTTATCTCTTATTGCGGTTTCGTATTCCTTGGTTAATGACTTGTATGATATTGGCATGTTCTTTGTGTGCACCTTGAATGTCTCGAATCTGGAGTTGGCATCCGGCACAGGTGTTAGTATTAGCCTGTCAAACCTTCCAGGTCTTAGAAGGGCCGGGTCTATCATGTCAGGCCTGTTTGTCGCGCCTATGATTACGGTATCGTCCAGGTCTTCAAGCCCGTCAATCTCGGTAAGCAGCTGGTTGACGACCCTTTCGGTTGCGTGGCTGTCTGAGCTCATCCCTCTTTTTGGAGCGAGAGAGTCCATCTCGTCAAAGAAGATTATTGTTGGCGAGGTCTGCCTTGCCTTCTTGAAAACCTCCCTGACGGCTTTTTCTGACTCGCCAAGCCATTTTGAAAGCAGCTCTGGCCCTTTTACCAGTATGAAGTTTGCCTCTGACTCTGTTGCGACTGCCTTTGCCAGCAGCGTCTTGCCTGTGCCTGGCGCCCCATAGAGCAGTATGCCTTTTGGAGGCTTGACGCCCAGCTTTCTGAATGCGTCAGGGTTTTTGATTGGCCACTCCACGGCTTCCTTGAGCTGCTGCTTTACGTCATCCAGGCCGCCTATGTCTTTCCACTTTACTGTTGGAATCTCAACTAGGACTTCCCTCATCGCAGAGGGCCTTACGACCTTCAGGGCTTCGGTGAAGTCGTGCTTTGTAACTACCATGCGCTCGAGCACTTCTTTCGGTATCGGCTCTTCCTCGTCAAACTTCAGGCCGGGCAGCTCCCTTCTCAGCACAACCATGGCCGCCTCCTTGCAGAGCATTGCCATGTCCGCTCCGACAAAGCCGTGGGTTTTGGCTGCAAACTCGCTGAGCAGCTTTTCCTTGTCTTTTTCAGAGCAGAGCTCATACTTTTTCGCCTGCAGCGAAAGCTCCTCGCCTTTTGTCGGGGCTGTGCCCTTGCTGGCCTCCCTGCCGATGGGCATGTTCCTTGTGTGGATTTTGAGGATGTCCAGCCTGCCTTCCTTGGTTGGAACTCCGATTTCAATCTCCCTGTCGAATCTGCCAGGCCTTCTCAGTGCAGGGTCAAGCAGGTTTGGCACGTTTGTTGCTGCTATGACGACAACCTTGCCCCTGTCCTTCAGGCCATCCATCAGCGCAAGCAGCTGCGCAACTACCCTCCTTTCAACTTCGCCGTGGAGCTCTTCCCTTTTGCTTGCTATGGCATCTATTTCATCTATAAACACGATGGCAGGTGCGTTCTTTTCTGCCTCCTCAAACTTCTTCCTGAGGTTGCTCTCACTTTGGCCATAAAATTTTGACATAATCTCAGGGCCGTTTATGTGCGTGAAGTAAGCGTTTGTCTCGTTGGCAACCGCCTTCGCAACAAGCGTCTTGCCTGTTCCAGGCGGCCCATGAAGAAGCACTCCTTTTGGGGCGTCAATGCCCAGCCTTTCGAAAATTTCAGGGTGCTTCAATGGCAGCTCTACCATTTCCCTGACCTTCTTTATCTCCTCAGACA
>CAZBFZ010000176.1:0-1710 GCA_964491245.1 uncultured Methanosarcinales archaeon | reverse complement strand
AAAGTTTAGCTGCAGCTTCCATAAGAAGAATCGTTATATCGCGGTTTGACTTCATAACTGGGTTGTAGAAAACAGGCATCTTGCTGGACACGGCCTTCCTGCCGTATTTTGGCACGGCTAGCTTGGCTTTTCCTTCTGTAATTACGTTGTACGTTTCCGCAGCTGCTGTTTTTCCTGCCATACCTTATCCCATTTTCAAAAATTCGTCAATGTACTCCATTATTTCGTCTTTCTTGTCCAGATTTATGGAAACTTGTTTTCCATAGCTGGTTTTCTTCACGTGTAGGATGCCTTCTTTTATTAGCTCGTTGACCATATCTTTAGCCCTTCCTTTCAGATCTGATTGGAAGGCTTTTTGCAGATTATCTAGGGCTGTGTGGCTATGTTCAAACTTGCCTTTGCGAGTGAGCTTGTGCAGCATCCTGCCTTTAATCTGAGCATCAGTCCACATAAAAAGTCCACCAAAATAGACGTCAAAGCATAGATTTATATACTTTTCTCTTTTAGTTTAATGTGTGAGCTAAGAATGGAAGAAAAATCATTGTTGCTAAGCCTCACAGGAGAACTGCCTGTATTCAAAATAGTTGACTTTTTATTAGACAATAAGGGCATGGACTTCAGCAAATCCGAGATTGCTAAAGGCGCTGGAATATCAAGAGCTTCGTTGTTTAACTACTGGCCTGAGATAGAAAAGCACAGTCTGGTGAAGGTAACAAGGCAGTTTGGAAAAGCAAAGCTTTATACTTTGAACATTAAAAATCCTGTGGTGCAGAAAATAATAGACCTTGAAAAGGCGTTGATTTCTGAGGCCATTGAGAAAGCTATTGGCAAAAAGAGAGTATTAACTGTGCAGCACTGATTCTCATGAATCTAATCAGAAAATCGGCAATCGTAGTCATTAAGGACAACAAGCTTCTTGTTGTAAGGAAGCGCGGCAGCCCCCTCCTCCTTATGCCCGGTGGCAAGCCCGAAAGGAACGAGTCTCCAATTGAGGCGCTTAAGAGGGAGCTTATGGAGGAAATCAGCTGCGGCGTGGATAGCTCCTCTATAACTCTTTTGGGAACTTTTGAGGATTTAACATCCGATGGCAGGGCCAAGGTTTCCATTGACCTCTTCTCAGGCGAGCTTATAGGGGAGCCGAAGCCTTCTTCCGAGATTGAGGAGCTTGGCTGGGTTTCTGCGGCCGATACCATCAGCCCTAACCTTACCCCCATAATTAAGAGGCAGATCCTGCCTTTTCTGTTGCAGAAAGGTATGCTGCGCTAGCTGCTTGTAGGTAGCAAATCTTTAAAAAGCTGCTGTGGATTCTTTTATGCGATGCAAGGCAATGTTTTACACTTGTGGTTAAAATGGCAGCTGCAGCTACAAATGCGGAAGATGGGAAAAGCAAAAACAGAAATAGCGGCAGCAACAATGGTCATAAGCCTCTTCGCTCTGTCATATGCACTGTGCTTGGCCACGTTGACCATGGCAAGAGCAGCATCCTTGACAGGATTAGGGGCACTTCTATCGTCAAGTCCGAGCCAGGCCAGATTACCCAGGCCATTGGCGCTTCCATAGTCCCTGTTTCTGTGATTAAGAAGCTGTGCGCTCCTCTTCTGCAGCAGCTAAAGCTTAATCTCACCATACCCGGCCTTCTTTTGATTGACACGCCAGGCCATGCCGCTTTTGTCTCCCTCAGGAAAAGGGGGGGTGTTCTGGCTGACATTG
>CAZBFZ010000175.1:0-1733 GCA_964491245.1 uncultured Methanosarcinales archaeon | reverse complement strand
TTCGCCACCGCGGCGGCGATTCCTTATTTGTCGCGGAGGTTAATGACTTTAACTGTCGAAACTCCAAAAATTTTCTGGAAGTGCTGTAATGTTTGCCGAAGATGGAAGAATAATTCCGGAAAAAGGCAAACTTTATGTAAAATTTTCACAAAATCCGGAAACATTTGTCAACAAAAAGCGCAAAGTTTATTAATAACTAGCAATATTATGGATTCAAGGAGCTGTGAATGAATGCGTCTGCCGGTTTCGGAACCCGGCTTTCTTTATTTTTCAGAAATCTACATCTCTTCCAGCACGTCAATCGCCAGCAGCTTAAGCCCGTTTTCAAGCACCTGCTTAACTGCTGCACATAGCAGCAGCCGCGCGTCTCGCTGTTGTGGCTCGGCGTTGAGGATTGGGCAGTCGTTGTAGAAGTTGCTGAAAGCCTGCGAAAGGTCAAGCAGGTATCGCGACAAAAGTGCTGGCTTCATTTGCGCAGCTGCAGCAGCAGCAACGGCAGGGAATTGCTGGAGAAGCTTGACTGTTTTAATCTCTGCTGCAGTTGTAGTAAGCTGCGAATAATCTGTCTTTTGCGGCTGCGGCAACGATTTTCCATATTTCCTGAATACTGAGCATGTCCTCGCATAGGCGTACTGCACGTAAGGCCCTGTCTCGCCCTCGAGCTTCATCGCCTGCTCCCAGTCAAACACCAGCTCCTTCTCATTGTCGCGGTTAATCATTCCGAATTTCAGTGCGGCGAAGGCGATTTTTTTTGCGGCTGCAACGATTTCCTTTTCACTCCAGTCAGAGTGCCTCTTTTTCACTTCTGCTTCTGCTAAGGATAGCAACTCGCTGCGGAGGTCGTCATAAAAAACTACGCTCCCAGCCCTTGAAGACATTTTTCCAGTTGGCAGCATTACAAGGCCGTAGATTAGATGGAATGATTTGGCTGCAAATTCCTTTTCCCTGCCGCCAATGAGCTCCAAAGTTTTGAACAGCTGCTTGAAATGCAGCTCTTGCTCCCTTCCAACAACGTGGACTGACCTGTCCAGCTTGTACTTTGACATTTTTTTGCGGGCAAGGGCAATATCCTTGGACGAGTACAGGGCAGTGCCTTCCTTTGTAAGCAGAACAAACACACCCAACTTATACGGCTTGAGGTCCATGATTACCGCGCCGTCGCTTTCCTGGGCAATTCCATCTTTCAGAAGCTGCCGCGATATTTCCCTTGCCTGGAATTCCATGTCGCTTTCAAAATAGAACTCGTTGTACTTCACGCCAAAGTCCTTGTACATCTCCTCAAACTCGCCAAGGCACCACTGCCTCGTCTCCTTCCACAGCTTGTTAAGTCCCTTATCGCCCTCGTATATTTTCAGCAGCAGCTGCTTTACCTCAGCTTCAAGCTGCTCGTTGCCTTCCACGGCAGTATTCGCCTGAACGTAAACATTGCCCAGCCACCTAAGGCGGTTTGCTGCAGGAGGCTTGCCCACGTTAAGGTTGCGGATGCCCCACAGGCACTTCGCGACATGAGGGCCGATGTCGCCCTGGTAGTTGACCCTGACAACGTTGCTGCCGCTGAATTCCAGAATGCGGCACAGGCTTTCCCCAAGGCAGATGTTCCTCACATGCCCAATGTGGACCGCCTTGTGGGTGTTTGCGTGGAAATACTCAACCATTACCGTTTTTTGATTGACCCCCAAGTCGCCTTTGGGCGACTGGGCCCAGTCGTGCCTTGCACGACTTGGGTTTTTCGG
>CAZBFZ010000174.1:573-1734 GCA_964491245.1 uncultured Methanosarcinales archaeon | reverse complement strand
CCGCATCCTACGAAGCCCGAAAATTCGGCATCCGTTCTGCAATGCCAATCTCGCAGGCTTACAGGCTCTGCCCAACTGCAATCTTCACCATGCCCAACTTCAGGCTATACGCGGCAGCTTCAGAATCCGTCATGAACATTCTCCGCAGCCATTGCGACAAGTTCGAGCAGGTAAGCATTGACGAGGCGTTTATAGATGTAACAACAAAAATCAGCAACAGCAGCCGCGATGAAATAGAAAAATCAGCAGCCGCAATAAAAGAAGAAATCCGCGAAAAAGAGCAGTTAAGCTGCAGCATCGGAATTGCCTCCAACAAATTAGTTGCGAAGATCGCATCTGACTACAGGAAGCCTGACGGCCTGACAATAATCAAGCCCGGAGACGAGAGAGCGTTCCTTTCGCCGCTGCCTGTGCGGAAGCTCATCGGCGTTGGCGAGAAGACAGAGCTTGCCCTGAAAGAGATTGGCATAAGCACCATAGGCGAGCTGGCGTCCCTGCCGCAGGATTTCATGCTCAAGGAGTTCGGCAAAATGGGTCTCTACCTTCACGAAGCCGCAAACGGCATAGACGAAAGCGAGGTTGAGGAAAACTACGAAATAAAGTCCGTAAACCGCAACACAACCTTTGACGAGGACACGAAAGACGAAGCAATAATCTTCGTTGCCATTGGCGAGATGCTTGAAGACGCCTACAATTACCTCACTGCCTGCAACTTCCGCTGCAGGACTGTTGGCGTAAGGGTGAGGTTCGAGGACTTTGAGACGCATACCAGGGAAAAAACGCTCACAGAAGCAACAACCAATCTTGACTTAATGAAAGCAACGGCAAGGCAGCTGCTCCAGCATTTCTTCAGCGACGCCAGAAAAATAAGGCAGGTAGGAATCCGGCTTGCGCAGCTGGAAGAAGTGGACAAGAGGCAGAAGCTGGTCAATGAATATTTTCAGTAGCAAGTTTTAAAAACAGGCAAGGTGGCAGCCTCTTGAATGAAGCCAATAGCCCTTTTGATTGCAGCCCTAGCGCTTGTAATCGCGGCCTGCTCAAGCCCGGAGCCAAAAATGAACCCTCACGTAATCCTTGAAACAACAAAGGGAACTATAGAGATAGAGTTGTATCCGCAGCAGGCGCCAGTGACTGTTGAGAACTTCCTCCACTACGCCAGCG
>CAZBFZ010000174.1:0-563 GCA_964491245.1 uncultured Methanosarcinales archaeon | reverse complement strand
CGGATTCATGGCCCAGGGAGGTGGCTTCACGCCAGACGGAACACAAAAGGAAACGCACGAGCCCATAAAGCTTGAATCCAATAACGGCCTCAGGAACGAGATTGGCACTGTTGCCATGGCCCGAACAATGATTCCAGACAGCGCCACGAGCCAGTTCTTCATCAACGTGGCCAACAACGACTTCCTGAATTACGCGCCAGGCAACGACGGCTATGCTGTTTTTGGAAAGGTCGTGAAGGGCATGGATGTCGCAACCGCCATAGTCGCAGTAAAGACAGGCAACCGCGACGGCAACGCCGATTGGCCTGTTGAAGATGTCGTTATAACAAAGGCTTACGCAAAGAAATAGCAGCAAACCTTTAAAAATAGCTTCTAGTTCGTTTTTGATTGACCTTTTTTCTAAAAAGGTCACGCCCCGTTCGTTCAGTCCGGTCAAGGACACGGCCCTTTCGAGTGACCTTCTTTGGCAAGCAAAGAAGCTCAACCAAGAAATCCACATGAACGAAGAAAGGCCGGGACCCGGGTTCAAATCCCGGACGGGGCACTCCTTTTTCCTTGGTAAT
>CAZBFZ010000173.1:0-1738 GCA_964491245.1 uncultured Methanosarcinales archaeon | reverse complement strand
TATTTCTCATACTCTTATTAGCCCAGCCTCGCACGCCTCAGGCCCGTTAACTGTCCCATCGCCGCACACATCACCGCACCCGGAAGGCAGAGCCCTCGTGCACGTCCCAGTCCCGCAGCCGCCAGTGCCCGAAGTAGCACACCCGGAAGGCCAGCTCACAGCAGCAGAACTGCAAGAGCCGGGAAAACCAAAAAGCTTAAATACTTTAACGTTTTTACGTTTTTTAACGTAAATATGTGGAGTGAGGGATGATGGTATCTATAACGCTATCCGTTCCGGAGGAAGTAAGGGCGCTGATGAAGCACTTCCCCGAAGTTAACTGGTCAGGATTTGTGCGCGCGGCCATAGAGGAAAAAGCCAGGCGGCTGGCGTGGAGGCAAGAAATGTTAAGGAAGCTCAAAGGGGAGGGGCCATTCATTGACTGGTCGGTTTCTTTAGGGAGAACTGCAAAGCATGGCAGGTTCAGGAAGCTGCTAGCGCAACTGCCAGCGAAAGAAAGAGAATAGCTCCTAAAGAAGTGAACCGGAAGAATGATAATCGACAATAACATTTTGTTTTCATTAATGAATCCTGACTCTTCAGCTTCAAAAATATTTGAGCTGCACCCATTCAAATTTGTTGCGCCTGAATTCATCACCTCTGAACTTGACGAGCACAAAGAGGAATGCATGAAAAAGTCAGGGCTTACGAAACAGGAGTTTAAGGCAAGGAGAGCATATGTCGGGGCGAAGATTAGCTTCATTAGCGTTGGCGCATACAAAAAGTTTCTTAAAAAAGCTGTCAAGGCAGTAGATGACCGTGATGACGCCCCTTACATCGCGTTGGCATTAGCGCTTAAAAAGCCAATATGGTCAAACGACCCCGACCTGAAAAAACAAGCATTAGTCGATGTTTTCACAACAAAAGAACTAATCGAAATTTTGCCAGAATAACAAAACTCGCCTGCTCGGCGAGTTTTGGAATTGAAAACAGCGCACTAAAGTGCAGGGTATTAAACCCTGCGCCGTTTTCAATAACCAGGCGTAAAAGAAAGCCACAAAAGTTAAACCACCAAAAAACGCCTTAGCAAACAAGCAATCCTACGCCCAACCAATTAAACATCGCCATGCTCCTTCTCATAGCAGCTTTCGCACAGGAGCTTTGTTCCAGTGAGGTTGTACCTCATTGTGCCTGCCTGTACACGTGACCAGCAGCCGATGCAGGGAAGGGTATCGTCAAGTGGCATAAGGCCGTGAATGATGTGGCGTGCAGGAATTAAAGCCTGCGGTTTGGTTTTATATAAGACACCAGCTGGGCAGCGCCATTTGCCGTAAATTGTTTGGACGTTTCCGCAAGCTTTTTATTTGCGTTTCCAGAAAAGCAGCAAGACATGGTTCTTGGCTTTCGCTCCATGCCTTCTCACGTAGCCAAGAACATTATCGTAGGCCTGGATTTTGACGGCACTATAGCTTACGGAGCCCAGTTGAGGGTGTGGTATGCCAAGAAATTCTATGGTATTAACCTTACAGTGCAACAGATTCTGGGCGAAACGTGGCCAAAAGAGCTCGGGAAGGAAAAGTACAGGCAAATGGCTGACGCTGTGGTAAAGCGGCCAAAGCTGAAATCGGCAGCAAAAAATTTTCCAGAAGTGACAGATAAACTAGCATAGTTGCCGCTTGTGCCGAAAGGTTTAAATACAACTTATCATTATAGTGATAACATGGAACTGCAGATTGTGAATCCGCATGTTGTGAAGATA
>CAZBFZ010000172.1:0-1740 GCA_964491245.1 uncultured Methanosarcinales archaeon | reverse complement strand
ACCATTGCCATTTCGGCTGCCTTGATGAGGTCGCGGTCTATTGTTCCGTCGAGAACGATGGCATAGACGTTGTTGAGGCCTTTGAGCGTTGACTGCAATTCAGCTAGGGGCACTTTTCCCAGCACATTGAGCTTTTCGTCAAATAGGTAAGCTCCCCTTGTTCCGATGAGCGTTCCCGAAATCTCCCTGAATATGCTCTTCTCGTTTTGCGAAAGCTGCTTTGGGCCTTGTTCCCGCTGTTCGGATGGCTGCTCAAACCTAGGCTCCCTCTCAAACCTTTGCTCCCTGTCAAACCGCTGCTCCCGCTGCATTGGCCTTCTGCCCTGCATCATCTGGGGCCTTCTGCTCATCGTGCCCTGAGGGGATGAGCTAGCTGGCATCGGCACAGGCGCTCTTTCCTGCCTGAATTCCTCCCTTGGCCTGAACTCCTGCCTCGGTACTGCTTGCAACTCCTCCTTATCCGCCCTGTCCTGCCTTTCTGTCCTTTCGGCTTTTTCAAGCCTGAGCTGCTCAGGAACAACCCTGGCGCGGAGTGCCTTGTGAATTTCCTTCTTCTCAAGCTCCTCGACTTCCTTGCCGTCAGGAGCCTTTGTCACGTAATCTATCTCGGCAACATCGATAAGCTCTTTCAGTATCAGGTCTCCCCCCCTGTCTCCATCTACAAACGCCGTGAGCACCTTTTTCTTGCTGAGCTCGGCTATGCTTGGCGGGACAGAAGTTCCATTCATGCCTATGACGTTCTTGAACCCGTGCTTTAGCAGGTTAAGGACGTCAGCCCTTCCCTCAACAACTATTACCTCCTCGCTTTCGTCAATCCCTGGTCCTGCAGGCAGCCTGTCAGTGCCGTATTCTACAACTTCCATCACCCTGACTGCCTTAGAAACTTCCTCGGCGAGCTCGCCGGAGTCCGGCATTACAGTGTCAATCATCGTCTTAAGGAGCTCCTTAGCCCTGTCAATGACATAGCTCCGCTTGCTTATCCTCACATCCTCAATGCTCTCAACCTTCAGCCTTGCGTTGCACGGCCCTATCCTCTGGATTATCTCAAGGGCCGCAGCAATTATTGCTGTTTCCGCCTTGTCAAGCGAGGATGGGATGGTTATTGCTCCCGATGTCTTGCCGCTTCTTACTTCGGTGTCAACCTCTATCCTTCCAATCCTTCCTGAGCGCTGCAGCTCCCTCAGCTCAAGGTCAGCCCCAAGAAGGCCTTCGGTCTGGCCGAATACTGCCCCAATCACGTCTGGCCTGTCGACAACGCCATCTATCTGGATGGTCGAATGTATGATGTACTTCGCCGATACCGGACTTATCTTTCCCATTTCAAATCGCCTCGTGTTTAGGCACTACCAAATTGTTACAGAACAAGTCACAACTTATGTCAAGGCCCTTTTATGGGCAATCTTTCACTGATAACCTGACTTTATCCTCGAATGAATGTGAATTGCTAATTCTTTGTCGCGTCCTGTTTTGCCGCGAACAAGTTGTGCTTGTTTTGCCATTTGGCACTTTGTGCCTTAAATTTTGGTTATGGTTCCTTATTGCAGAACCGTTATTGAGCGTGAAAATGTTGCCCGACACTAACCCCCGGATTCCTGGCCAGCCATTGGGCAAGCTTGTCCGGGTAACTCTGTACCGGGCCGAGTGCGTATTGTGGCTCCTGCTCATACAAGGCTGACTCAGCCCTATCGCAAAAGGACCGTATATACGCACTCTCGTTGAATACGTGCCTTATAGGATAGG
>CAZBFZ010000171.1:0-1745 GCA_964491245.1 uncultured Methanosarcinales archaeon | reverse complement strand
TGCCGTGGTCTTTTTTCCATGCAACCTCTTCCTCTTTCACGATTTGCGGGTTGTTTTTCTCAACGTCAATCCTGAGCTCGTAGTAGTGCGCAGGCTTCTTTGGCGAGATTCTTGAGACTATTTTTGCCGGCTTTCCCGTTGTAAGCTGTGAGTAAAGGATTGCCGCGCTGATGCCCAGCCCTTGCTGCCCTCTTGACTGGGCGAGCTTGTGGAACTTGCTTCCGTACAGCAGCCTGGCGAACACCTGCGGTATCTGGTTCTTGACAATGCCTGGGCCGTTGTCCTCGACCACAAGGAGGAACCTGTCCTCAGAAAGCTCAGTGAGCGAAACAGTTACTTCAGGCAGCACCCTCGCCTCTTCCGCAGCGTCAAGCGAATTGTCCACTGCCTCCTTCACCGCTGTCAGCAAGGCCTTTCTCTTGTTGTCGAAGCCGAGCAGGTGCCTGTTCTTCTCAAAGAACTCTGCAATCGATATGGACCTTTGCCTTAGTGCAAGCTCCTGTGCCTTTGCTTCAGTGTCAATGCCTTTGCTGTCTGTCATCTTTCTCTTTCTCACTCAAACTGGCTTATCGCCTTTTTCCTCTTTATCTCCTTTCTCTGCTTCTCCAGCCACCGGTAGACGCTTGAGTGCTGGCTTCCGCCCAGCAGCTTTTCTATCGCGCGCTTGCACATGCCCACGCTTTCGATTTCGCCAATGATTGTGATGGTTTTGCCGTAGACGGACACGTGGCAGTCTGTAAGCTCTTCTATCACCTTTCTTGCCTTGCCCTCCGCGCCTATTACCCTGCCCCTGACTCTTATCTCGTGCCTTTTGGTTTTTGCGTAGTCCTCGATTTCTATCTGCTCCGATGCGTAATCCTGGCGCAGCAGCAGCTTTGCCAGCTCGGGGTTGAAGCCCCTCCCTATGGCCGTTACCACCTCCCTGGCGGTGTACAGGCCCAGCGCGTCCTCGCCTGTGATGAAGACATCGCCCTCTGCCGAGTCAATCTGGAGCTTTGTGCCTGTCGCATCCTCTATATCCTTTTTGACTTCCCCTCCTTTTCCAATCACCACGGCTACTCTGGCAAGGGGAATCTTTAGCTCGTACGAGTACTCGGCCATGAGTTCCGGAACGAAGCAGTGTTTTAAATATCTTTACAATTTGGCAATTTGGCAGAAGTGTTCCTATCGTTCCTGCTTGGATGACTGTAATCTTTTCTCGCTAAGCTGCTTGAGCTGGATAAAAAAGTATTCAAGGCAGTCAACTGCGCAGAATGAGGCCCGCTTCTTCAGGTCTTTTGGGCCGAATATCAGGGTGTACTCGTGGTTGACGCTGAGGTTCACTGTCCCGCCACATGTTGCACAAACTCTCGTCTGGGAGTCGTTTACTTCCTTAACCCTGTTGTTGACAACCTGCTTGATGTTCGCTCCCCCTCCAAAGAGGTCGCGCTGGAGGTCAACAAGCTCCTCGTAGTTGAGCATATCTATGATCTCATTTACCTTTTTTGACATGCCGACACCTCAAAGTTAACAGCAATCAATATACTAATTAGTATACTCATATATAAAGATTACGCTTATACATACTATGTTCGGTGCTGCGGTTTATGCCTTTTCGCGCTTATGTGGCTAAAATTTATTAATAAATGCGCAGCCAGTTCCAAAACGCATGGGAAAATGTGCAATAGCGATAGTTGTCTCTGCCAAAGACGCAGCCGGAATTGCAATTAAGCGGCAGCTGCTGAAAAGCTACGGCTTTGAAGAGG
>CAZBFZ010000170.1:0-1766 GCA_964491245.1 uncultured Methanosarcinales archaeon | reverse complement strand
CGATTAAGCTCGCTGCCCAGTCATTCTACAAAGACGTGAGCAAGCTGAGCTGCTGTACGGAGTGATTCAATGCGGTGCATGATATGCGGAGATAAAGTATCAGGAATATGGTGCCGCTGTACAAGGTGTCCTGATGAAAAGTGCATAACGGTAAGCTACTGCAATAAGCACTTTTCCGAATGCATGAAATCTTCAGGCTGCGGATGTGATTTTGGGTGGGTGGGCTGAGAAATATTGACAGGTGGTTATAATGAAAGCTTCATTAAAAACAAAAAATTTTCCCGACGTGCAGGAAAGGAAAGACAACAGGGGAATTGCGCTTGCAAAAGCAGGCATAAGAGGCATTGTGTTGCCATTTATGATATTTGATAAAGTAAAAGGAATGCAACATGTAACGGCGAGGATAAATTTTTATACAACTATTCCTGAAAACTTTGAAAGCGCAAGAATAAATGATATTGCAGCCATATTAAATGTGTACAGTAAAAAGGTGATCACAGGAAAAATGTTGCTTGAAATGCTTCGTGAAGCCAAGAGTAATAAAGAAAAAGTTTTCCTGGAAATTGGGTTCACGTATTTCATCGACAAAAAAACACCGGCAACGCATATTGTGGCGCCAATGAATTATGAGTGTAAATTCATAGCGTCGTTAACAGAAGTCTTCGATCTTATATTGGAAGCGAAAGTGCCTGTTACAACGTTATGTCCGCATGGCAAGAAACTAACCGGATGCAGTTCGCACAACCAAAGAAGTTTCGTGACAATACGCGCCAGCGGTGATGTGTGGTTTGATGACATCATAAATATTGCCGAAGAATCGGCAAGCGGCGAACTGTTCACAATTTTGAAAAGCGCAGACGAGAAAATAACAGCGCAAAAATCATACAATAACCCGAAACTTGCCGAAGACGTTGTACGGGACGCTGCGGCGAAAATGAAACACGACAGTCGGATAACGCGGTTCTATGTAAAATCAGAAGATCTTGAAAGCAATCGGAATTATAATGTTGTTGCATCTGTCAGCAGCGATGCAGCGGTAATTTAGGAGGTATTAAGATGTCAGATTATGATGGGTATTGGCCATATGAAGGTAAATGGGCTTTGGTAACAGGCGCGGGACGCGTAGGACGTGTAGGTGCCGATATAGCGGAGCGCCTTGCACGTAGCGGCGCAAATATATACCTGCATTATCGTTCGGCGCCTGATGAGGCGGCAAAAGTCATGGATACCGTCGCCCGTGCGGGCGGACATTACAACGTAGAAGTAAAGCTTGTGCAAGGAGATTTTGCTAGAGTAGAGGATGTCGAAAGAGTGTTTCGAGGTATTTCTCCAGAAATTGTTGTGAACAATGCGGCAATATTTGGCCGTGCAGACGTTTCTACGGATATGGCTATGACTGAGTACCTCCATGCGCATGAAAAAACGCTTGATGAACATTGGAATGCTAATATGAAGTCTGCTCAACTCGTTACGGAGGCGGCAGTCTATAAAATGCTGAGGAAAGGTGAAAGAGATGGAGTGGTTGTCTATGTGGGAGATGCGTATATAAACCGAGGCGGCTCCTACCCCGAAGGGCTTGCAGCTTACACGCTTTCAAAGGCGCATATACCGGCGATCATAAGACATTATTCGACGGTCTACGGAAGACACGGCGTAAGATTCCTTGGAGTTCTTAATGGGCCCATAGCCGCGCCGCCGGGAACAGCTTCAGGCATAATAGACAGAATGCGTAATGAAATACCACTCGACAATTCACGTCTTAACCC
>CAZBFZ010000169.1:0-1769 GCA_964491245.1 uncultured Methanosarcinales archaeon | reverse complement strand
TGTCAAGCTGGTCAGGATAGGATGGGTGGAGCAGGAACTGCTGCGGGGAGTGGTCGTACCACGTGCGGAGGTAAAGCTGCTTGACCTCGGAAGCGGTGAGGCTGCGGTTGTAGACTGCTATTTCATCGATGGAGCCGTTGAACCAGTCAATGGATGACGCTCCATCTGACCTTGCGCCTATGACAAAGCCATTAGTTCCCTGGCTGTTTGCTCCGTTGGTTCCGGCATTATCCAAGGCGCCATCAACATACAAGTCAGGGGTATTTCCCAAACCAGCAGCCTTGACAATCGCCACATGATGCCATCCGGGCTGCAGAGTGGAAGATGACCTTGCCCGGTCAGTCCCATCATAATGATCTATCCTAAACGTGCTGCTTAGCGCTGCCAACACAAGCCTGTTATTGGATGAGACGCTGTTTTCAAATATTATTTTTGAAGTACTCGAAGAGAACTGGCTAACATTAACCCACGCGGCAAAGGTGAAGTTATATTCACTGGTGTTTATTCCACTGCCCAGACTAATGAAGTCGTTAACGCCATCAAAACTTGCAGCACTCCCTATTACCCCGGAATTATTCGAGACGCCGGCAAGAGCCGCTGCTCTTCCCCTCCCGCTGCTGTCAGTATAGTTGACTCCGCCCCCATTCTCATCAAGGTGGTAATAAGCAACCGCGCCCTTGTAAATCATCGCGCTGTAAGGCGAGTTGTCGTAGTCTGCCTTAATCTCGGCTGCGGACTTGGCGCGGCTGTAGATGGCGACTTCGTCGATATTGCCCTTGAAGAATGTTGTCCCTACCCTGTCTGCTCCAAAATAAGGAAAATTTGTTGAAGTAATATCGTTACCAATATTGCTTTTCGTAACGCTGGCCTCCTGCACTCCGTCAACATACAGCTTAGCATTAGTAGCTGAACGTGATACCACCATTGAAAGGAAATGCCAGGTATTATCGTTAAGCGATGTTGTCCCTTGCAAGCCATCAGACACTCCCGCCTGTGTTGTTCCATCCTTAATTTCTGCAGCAATCTTATTGCCAACAATAACAAGCTGGTATCCTTTCCATCCAGCTGGCGTGTCTCCACGAGCGACTATGCCAGCATAATCAGTTTGAGACGCTGAAAACTTAACCCAACTTGAAACAGTGAAATCCGTTGAAGAACCAAAGTTCAAACTTGTTGAATTCGTTCCATTAACTAAATCATCCACGCCATCAAAAAGAAGGCAGTTATCAATCTTACAACTCTGGCTCAGATTATCCTGCACGCCACCAGCCATAGTTCCACCATTCCCAAACTGGCTGCTGTCATTCGCGTTGCCGTCCAGCTTCCAGTAGCCAACCAGTCCGCTGCGGCTGGCTTCTGTGCGCTTGTACCACTTGAACGTTGAGTTGGCTTCAAAGTCCCTGTCTGCATCGCTGTAGTTTTCCGCAAAGCCAATAATGTGGTCACGCTTGTGAAGCAGCGACGAAGGCGAGGAAGTGCCCGGAATTATTGAAAACGGCTGCCCTGTTGCAGGGTTGACTGAGCTGGCGTTGACTGAAACGTTTCCAACGCCCCCTCCCCTGCCGTCAGAGCTGAAGTTGGCAGCAACGTTTTCCCTGACGCTACGGCTGGCCGTTATGGTTGTTGCACCTATTGGCGTGTCGTTGGCGAAAACGCGGTAGTAGTAAGTAACCCCGTCTGCAGTGCCAACTGCGAGGTTGCACGAGTTGCGGTTGGGCGCAGGAGCAGCCACCCTAGTCATTGTGAAGTTGAGCCTTGTTGCGTTTGTG
>CAZBFZ010000168.1:0-1801 GCA_964491245.1 uncultured Methanosarcinales archaeon | reverse complement strand
AAGCTCTGCCTTTGCAATTACTTGCGTGTACCACTCGGAGAAGTCCTCGGATTTCTTTACTGTTAGGCCTATGGTTTTTTTCTCCGCATCGGCAGCTGCGGCAGATGATTCCCAAGTCGACTTGCGTCGACTGGGCCCAATCGGGCTTCGCTCGATTTGGGTTTTGTTTTTTTCAGTGGGCATGGCTACCAGCTTCAAGTCAGCTGCGGAGCGTATTTAAATGTTTTTACCTTGTGGCTGAGAATAGCCTGCCGTGATGCGCTAGATTTTTATAGGATTTCGCGTTCGCTCGTTCTATGGAAGAAATTTCTTACGAGACGCTTAAGAAGATTATTCCAGCTTACTGGATCAGAAGCCTGAAACGGGAGGTGGGGAAAAAAAGCCCGGGGGCAGTTACAGAAACAGGCATAAAAGATTATGCCTTTGTAGCTTACATGGCAGTGAGGTACGAGAGTTTGTCTGCGTTTTCGGAAGAACACGTAAGCGAAAAAGCGACTAATACGAGGTTGGCTATGCTTTTAAGTCTCAGGGAAAAGCTGGCGACTTACTGCAGCCCTGAGTCTTGCAATGAATTTGACAGATTGGTAGAGTGGGACTTGATTGCCGAAAGGTTTTCTGACGCAATAGCCGGAAAGGAAAGAAGGAAGGGAATAAAGTTGGCTGGCAGCTATAACCAGGGGGACGGCACTTCCGGCAGAGGCACCGGTTTGGAACAGCTGGCAATCCTGCCAGCCTATACTGCGGAGGATTTGCTTAGGTACGGCATCGCTACAGTGAATGTCCTTCTACACCTGCAAAATAAAGATTGGGAGAGCTTCCGCAGCATAAGCATGCCCAGAGTTTGGTGGGGCTTGAAACTGGCAAAGGCGGGAAGATTTGATATTCTCGTGGAGCTAGGGTTTACAAAGGGCCAGCGTGACGAAGTTGATTTACACTCACTTGAGAGCATTTTAAACGCCAGCACAGAAGCTGCTGCGCTATCTGAGGAGGAAAGGGAGGTGATAGGCACGCTTGAAAAAGGGGACATGTTTCCTTTGGCTGGAGATGTTACAAGGTTCTATGCGCATGGTAAGCACTTTATGAAGTATCCGGTCATAACCCTGCTGTGGGTTGTGGCCAAGGCGGCAGACGTAACTACGCTAAGGTCTGAAATAAACAAGAAAATTTACATGGTGAAGTTCGCTGATTGGCTGGCAAAGTATGGACTGGCTTTGGAACAAAATGCTAGAATATTTCGGGAAAGCACCGAAACGATGCTGGCAACTGCTCCGGCCGACGTGGTTAGCTTTTTTGGGGATGCCCTAAACCTTGATGTTTATAGATAAGAATTTATACTTTGGCATGTTAAAGCTTTTACAATGGTAAAGGCTTGGCTTGTTTCGCTGTTTAAGCGTGCGTTGAGGCGTAAGCAGTACTTTTTGTTCGCAGTTGTTGCCATTGCCCTTTTTGTCCTTTTCACAAAGGAGATAACGGCTTTGATAGCGATTTCCATCCTTGGCCTTGCTGCCACTTTTTCAACGTTCTACAAGAGGGTGTTCCAGGCGCCTCCTGCCTTTGAGCTTATAACGCTAACGGTAGTGGCAGTGGCGATTTTCTACGGCCCTTGGGTGGGGGCGCTGTACGCAGCTATCATAAGCATAACTTCCGAGGTTGCCTCGCAAGCCCTCGACCCGTTCAGCATAACCTACATACCTCCCAGGATTGCAACAGCGTTTGTGGCGCCGTGGCTTTACCATGGCGGCATGGGCGTGGCGATGATTGGCTTGCTTATGAGCTTTCTTTACAACCTGCTCCAGCAGCC
>CAZBFZ010000167.1:0-1831 GCA_964491245.1 uncultured Methanosarcinales archaeon | reverse complement strand
AGGCTTTCCATTAACATAAAACCTTAGCCTTTTGCTTTCGGAATCACAAAATTGCAGATTGTTTGGCAAAGTAAGGCATGTTTCGTTGAAATCACCGCCTATGCTCCTGAAAAAAAGCCACAAAGGAACGCCTTTTGCGTGCATATGAATGACATCGCTTGTCTTTTCAGGAGGCTGCGCGCCTTTATCAACGTGAATAAAGCTGCTGGTTACATTAGCGTCCATCTTTGACATGTCCATCGCAAAAGGCTCAAAATCAAAAGCTACGCCGTCAATGTAGGCCTTCCAGTCAGCATGTATGTGCTGCGAACCCAACACGCCAATGGTTGATTCAGGGTCCATGTTGCACTGCAGCTGCCCAGAATCAATGCACATCTCAACAGGCATGCCGCATGCGTCACATTTGCCATCGTTGTCCTTGTCCATGAATTCCTTTGCCAACTCAACGTCAAAACCTGTTAAGGACATACGGCTTAAACGGCTGCCCATTTTATTCAAGTCAACCCCACTTGGCTTGCTTGTTGCTTCGCCACCAGCTTCTTTTTGAAAGTTGACAAACGAGGAAAGGGTAAAAATCAGAGTGACGAAAACGATAGCTAAAACTCCATATACCAAATAATCCTCCTTAACTTTCACTTTTTCCCACCTAACTTAGCCTTTGCTGCTCCCGCTTTTGTTTTTCCAGCTAACTTGTCCTTGATTAATAATATAGCACTCAACGCCACTAGTGCTCCACCTGTTGTCCAGAAAATCAAGCTAAACTGCTGAAGCGGTTGAAAAGGCACTCCAGCAACTATAAGGCCTGAATTAAAAATTATTAGCTTTTCAGATACGCATCTCTTTTTTAAGTAGAGAAAAATAGTTAGCAGCATCAAAGCAACCGCTGCTGTCCAAAAAGGCACCGCGACCTTTGTCAAAAACAGCAGAGGCATGCCTGCAAGAGTAATGCCTACTATGCTTAGCAAGGCGATTGTGCTCATGCACAAATTGTGGCAGACCTGGTAAGAGCCCAAAAAGCTTGTTATTCCAGATAAGCTGCCACTTGCGCCAATAAGCTTCTCTTTTAAGTAATTCACTTTCATCACTTCATCAGCTCGTGTCAATGTTCTGGCCGTAGGTTAACAGCAACGGCAACAATAAGGGCACTGCGGCGCAATTCCGCGAAGAGCGGAATGCGCAATAGGGCTCACCCCGATTTGCGCCCTTATCAACCCTCAGCGACGTTGGTGGCGGCAAAGCGGTTGATTTCATTACTTTCCACCCTTGAGCTGCCTTTTGATGAAATAAGCAAGCGCCGCAATGAACAGAACCAAAATTGCGGCAGCCACGAAATTAAACTTTGCCGTATTCTCAAGCACGGCATCGCTCAGCCGCTCGGCCAGGCCTGTTGTGCGGACAGCGTAGTGCTTCGTGACGTAAGCGAAGGCGGCAAGCCCCAGGAGGATTTCGGCAACAGCCGCGATTTTCCTCCCGTTATTGCTGCTAATAAGCCTGGATACGATAAATTTGTGAATCAAAGCCGCTGCCGCAAATATGGCTGCAAGCAGGGCTATCATGCCAAGCAAATCCGCAGCGGTTATCGCTCCAGTGCCCCTGTTTACTATGAAGAAAAGCCCCAGGAAAATCATCAGCAGCCCTGACACCATGTTGGCGCTTGTCAGCAGCAGCTCGCTTTTGCCTATCTTCAGAGTAATGCTGAATCCCTGCAGCAGCCTGCTCCCTGCAATGTTGAACTTGTCATACGCAAACGCTGCTGCAAAAAGCGGGATTGCCAGCCCGAGGGCGTAAAAGAAAAGCAAAAGAGCTGTGTATGCGTAATTGTGGAAGACAG
>CAZBFZ010000166.1:0-1848 GCA_964491245.1 uncultured Methanosarcinales archaeon | reverse complement strand
CAATCAGGCAGTTTGCCATGAAATACGGTGTCAAGGGCAGCAGCATTGAACGGGTTAGGAAATTTATGGCAGAGGCAAATAGGAAGTCTGGCAAAACCTTGTCCCAGACCATAGTTGAGATGAGAGCTGAAGCTTAATGAGATATATTGATTCTTCTGCCTTTGTAAAATATTACTGTGATGATGATGCAGAAAGAGGCTCCCAGAAAGTAGCGGGCTTGCTTGAGGATGCCAAGAGAAGCAAGGAGAAACTTATTTCTTCTATAATCCTAATCGGAGAAGTCGTATCAGCTTTTGACAAACGCCTTAGGAGGAAAATTTTGACAAGAGAGCAGTTTGACGAGTCAACTGGGGAGTTTGCGAGCGACATTCAGAAGCTTTCAGAGAGTGGCTCGATTGTTCTTGAAGAGATAACACTTATCAACATCACATCCGCCGTAGGCTTCATTGTGAAATATCACTTGCCAGTGAACGACGCCCTTCACCTCTATACAGCTTTGGTGAATAGTGACAAAATAAGCGAGTTCGTTTCTTCCGATAAGAGCTTAAATGCGGCAGCAATAGCAGAAGGGCTCAAAGTGCTTAATCCAGAGGAGTAATTACGCCAAGTCCCTGTGAGTCTCGTACATGAAGGCAGCATGCTGGTTGTGCCTCTTCAGCTCCTTTGCAACCAGCTTCGCAAGGTCTTTCGAGGCAACTTCCTTCCTCTTATGGACGTGCTTCGTGATGGATTTCGCAACCACGCTTGCTATTCGCTCGCACTCCTTCTCCTTCATCAGCACAACGTAGCACGCAGCGTAGGCAGAGCCGTACACCTTCTTCTCATCATAGCCTTGGCAGACATTGCTGCCCCGCTTCACGATGCAGTGCACGCTCTCGCTGTGTCCATGCCTTCGCTTTCGCGGCTTTTGCCTTTTCGCATTCATTCTCGCCCTGTAAATTGCCATTTTCACCATTCAAACCACCTGCGCTAACCAAAGTTTATCGTTCCATTGGCTATCAGCATGAGCAGCCAGCCCATCGCCACGAGCAGCAGCCCAATAAGCAGCCTCATTGTTCCCCTGCTTTCCTGCTTCCACTTCTTTACCTCATGAAGCCGCTTGCCGCCTGCCACCATCAAAAGTATGACAACCAGCGGGGCAACGAATATGACATTGTAAAGCACGAGCATGAGGAATGCCGAAAAGTCAAAGTACTGGGAAAGCAGCATTATGATTGCCAGGTAAGGAGCTCCGGTGCACGGCAGCTCAACGGCTGCAACAAAAGCGCCAAGCAGCATAATCCCGGGAACAGTCACCTTGGAAGCATAGTCGTGCAGCTTCTTGGCAAAATAGCCGGGAATGGTGAGCGAAAACCACCTGCCGTACCAGAAGTAGTCCTTAATCTCAAACAGGCCTGCAATGATTATCAGCAGGCCGACTCCAATAGCGAGGTACTCGCTAAGGTAAAGCGGCAGCCCTGACAGGAAGTAAACAAGCCCCAGCCCGGCCAGGAGGTATGTCATGAAGACGGCAAAAATGTACAATCCCCCAAGAAGCAGCATCTTTTTCGTGGACTGGTGGGTGGTAAGAAGCACCGAAATCATCAGTATCAGAACGCCTATGGCGCACGGATTGATGGAGTCAATTGCAGCAGCGCCCACTACAGTAGCCAAGGTGGGAAGGTAGGCCTCAACCGCCAAGGGAATCACCTGCTACCTTTCCAAGCTTAAGCGCAACCTCGTAGCTTTCGCACATCCTTTCGGTTTTCTCCTTCACCGCGCTGTCAAACTCGAAAATTATGCAGTCGCCAGGGGGAACGTTGCCGTGAGGAGAAGGAACGTAATCCACGTAGCTGTCAAGCTTCTCCT
>CAZBFZ010000165.1:0-1849 GCA_964491245.1 uncultured Methanosarcinales archaeon | reverse complement strand
GTTGCGTCTGCCTTGGATTTCACTGCAGAAAAAATGTCAGTCCCGCCAACCTTAACGGCTTTTAGGTTTACCTGTGCGATTTTGGCATGAATTGTGTTGCCGCAGACAGTCTTGCGCTGAAGCATGCCCTTTTCCTGCTTCCTCACGCCAATTCCGGAATATGCGAGAATCTTCTTCCTTCCAACGCCAAGAACGTCCTTGCGCATCGGGAAGCCGCAGAAGTCAGAGCCGCCGGTGATTTCAAACTCGTAGCCCTGAAGGTCAATGGTTTCGCCTTTGATGCTGTCGCCTATCTTCAGGCCGAGAAAAGCCTTTGCGCCCGTGTCTTTAACCTCGCGCTGAACGCTAAGCCCAGTCTTCGGGTCTGAGATGACAACCTTGAATTCTGCCATGAAAATCTGGATTTGATAGATGTTTAAAAAGGTTGCGATTTGCGGATTTTAAAGTGCCCCTTGATACTTGCAATAAAATTTATATTAACCCAGCAATTGCCCTTTAAGAAATGGACCTGAGCGAAAGTCAGATAAGAGAATGGATGGAACGATGCATCACTTTGGCCAAGAAAGCAGAAGAAGGTGTGGGTTACCCGCACGTTGGCGCGCTGGTTCTTGACGCATCTGGCAGAGTGATTGGGGAAGGCTATAAAACGTGGTTAAAAGATTCTGACCGATATTTAGTTCATGCCGAAAGGTCCGCGATAATTAACGTAACATCAGTAACTTCCTTAAGGAAGGCAACATTGGTTACTACCTTAGAGCCATGCGTAAGTGTGCGAGGTCACCACGTTTTCATGCCCTGCAGTCAACTGATTGTAGAGAGTGGTATCTCGCGGGTAATAATAGGGATTACCGATGATTCGCCATCAATCACTTCTGGGAAAGGCATTGGCTACTTAGAAAGGAGAAAAGTTGAAGTGATTATGTACATGGGATTGGAAGAGAGAATCGCCATGGAACTCATGCCACGTCGGTACAAGGATGAATATTTTCAAACTTCTATACGGCAAAAGTCAGAACCATAGCCGCAATCGCAAGCCCAAGCAGCATTCCGTAAACTTTGAAGTTCCAGAAAAGCACCTTTGAGCCGTCCAGGCCCATAAACGGAAGCATATTGAAAACAGCAAGCCACGCGTTGACAGAAGCGCCAAAGTCGGCAAGGTAATACAAAAGCCCTGATGGGAAAAGCGGCACCAAGAACACCTTAACTCCCAAAAACAGGGCTGCCAGGACTATGTTTGTCATGGGGCCTGCCGCAGAGATACGGCCGTTCCTTGCCGGGTTGACATTGCCCTGGATGAAAACAGCGCCAGGAGCCGCAAAAAAGATGGGGCTTTTGAACAATGCCATAAGGAAAGCGATTATCAGCATCAAATCAAAAGCCCGGAACTCAGCCCTGCAGCCATACTTCTGGGCAAAATACTTGTGCATCAGCTCATGAAGAAGGAAGCCGATCCCGACTGTCACGGCAGAGATGCCGGCAATAACAAAGAAAACAGGCGTCAGGGAAAAGCTGCCATTTCTCATAATGGCAAACGAAACGGAAATAACCAGCCACGCCCTCAAAAGGTGCTGGATTTCAACAGATGAAAAGCGCATACGGAAAGGGTGCATAACTGGTTAGTCTCAAAAGCCCGTTTAAATTAGTTGTGGTAATCACAGCTACAGCCCGGCAGCCGCACAGGGAATATTTAAATAATACCTGCCGCCATCAATCTCTTACGGCTGCTGTAGTGTACTGGTCGCATGCGGGACTGTGGCTCCTTAGGACCGGGTTCGATTCAGCCCTTTTTCCTGTGGGAACCCAATTCGGGAAAGCCCGAATGGGCCCCGTCGTCGCAAGACGACGTGGG
>CAZBFZ010000164.1:0-1901 GCA_964491245.1 uncultured Methanosarcinales archaeon | reverse complement strand
CTCCCGTTAAAAACCACTTTTGCAGGGGCAGTATACGCCTCGCAGCTGCCTGTCAGCCCTTCGATTCTGTCGAGAAACTTCATTCCCCTGCCTTCAATTTCTGAAGCGAGTCTGGTATCGCTGAAGTCAATCCCTAAAGCGTTACCAACTTCTACGAAAGATATTGTAATATCAGAGCCAGAGTCAACGAGTGCCTGAAAGCCTGCTGTGCTTTCCCTGTAGCAAAGCCCGACTTTAATCATGGGCCTGTATTTTTCAGTTTCACCTGGCGGGTATAACTGATAGCCGAATGAAAAAACAGTCATCGCAACAACTCCAGAATCAGGGCTCTATTTTACCATAACAGCATTCCTGCTTGGAACACAAGCGAAGGTTATCTCATCTCCTTTGCCCTTGGTTAACAGTTCCCGCAGCACTTTTCCAGCATTTTTTCCGGAAGCAACCACTTTGCCATTTTTAAGCCCTATACACTTGCCTTCATACCTTTTCATAAGTTCAGGGCCGAGGTTAAAGCTCATGCTGTTTTCTTTTATTCCGGATTTCATTTCTTTTCCACGTCTTCTGCTTAGGGGTTAATCTTTATAAGCTTTTCGCAGGAAATTTCACAAGTCTTCCGACGCAATCGCAATAATTTTGGCTAGTGCTGGAAAGTTTTTGCTAATTCTGCGTTATACCGGAAAAATTGCGGGAATCATGAAAATTCCACAAGCCCCCAATTTTCTCTGCAGGACTAGATTTTTATACTCCATAACAGGCTATGTGGGCATGGCAAAGTTAAGGCTGGAAAAGGCCACCTTCGCTGCAGGCTGCTTCTGGCACGTTGAGGCAATGTTCCGCCAGATTAAAGGCATAACCTCAACGCAGGTTGGCTACAGCGGAGGGGAAATGCCCAACCCCACTTATGAGGACGTCTGCTCAAGCCATACTGGCCACGCAGAATCAGTAGAGGTAACCTTTGACCCTGAGAAAGTTTCTTACGAAAAGCTGCTGGACATTTTTTGGAACAACCACGACCCGACCCAAGTGAACAGGCAGGGCCCTGACATCGGCAGCCAGTACCGCTCAGTCATTTTCTACAACAGCGCAAAACAAAAGGCAGCAGCCATGAAGTCAAAGCAGCAGCTGCAAAAATCCCTAAAATATAAAAACAGAAAGATTGCCACAGAAATAATCGCTGCCAAAACGTTTTACCGCGCTGAGGAATACCACCAGCAGTATCTTGAGAAGCGGGGATTGTCAACGTGCCGCATGTAAAAAAGGTGTAGCGCCATTAAAAACAACCAAAAACCAAGCATCCCGAAACTTGTTGCCTCTATCGCGCTTTGCCAACTAGCTGGCATTATAGGCTCAGTTTTTACTGCCTCTTCAGTCAGCACATGGTATGCAACGCTTCAAAAGCCATCTTTCAACCCGCCAGGCTGGGTTTTCGGCCCTGTCTGGACGCTGCTCTACCTCCTGATGGGCATCTCATTCTACCTAATCTGGAACAAGAGCGATAATTTCAGGAAAAAAGGGGCAAAAGTTGCAGCATCAGCCTTTGGCATTCAGCTGGCCCTGAACGTCCTGTGGTCGCTGCTGTTCTTCGGGCTCAAGTCACCAGTAGCGGCATTCGTCTGCATCGTTGCGCTGTGGGTTGCGGTTTTGGTCACGATAATGAAATTTCACAGGATTTCAAAAGCAGCTGCAATGCTTTTAACGCCTTATCTCCTGTGGGTGAGCTTTGCTGCGCTGCTTAACTTCTCCATAGTCCTGCTGAACATTTGAGCATCATTTCCCCTTCCTGAAAAACTCTCCAATCGCCTCCTCATAGAACTCGGTCATCTTTGGAGTCATGTCCTGAGGGAAACACCTGTAATAGCTTTCCCAGGCGTAGCGCTCGTCAACGAAAACAATAACGCCCC
>CAZBFZ010000163.1:0-1928 GCA_964491245.1 uncultured Methanosarcinales archaeon | reverse complement strand
TGACCGCCATTGAACGGCGGACGAATTTTCCGGTTCTGGTTGTCTTTATTCTTTTCGAAAAACTCTTTTGCATGCCATTATTGCCCAAGAGGGCAAGTTATTTTATAGCGCAGCCCGATTGGCTGCAATAGTGAGCACCGAGCACATAATGTTATTCCAAACTGTGCTTGATTCTTTCTTTCAACCGTCGGACTGTTTGACCACGTTGCTTGAGTTTCATTTCTCGCACTCGCGCATCGCGTTCAGATTTGTAGGCTTCATAATAGACAAGTTCTGGTTTTTTGTCCACATGTTCCTTAAGTCGTCTCTCGAGATTGTTAGTATATCCAATGTACGTTTCTCTATCGCGCAGATTTTTTATGAGGTATACGTAATACATCTCATTATGTGCTCGGTAAGGTTTGGTAGTGAAAAATTCTGCGTTTGCAACTTGAATTTTTCAACCAAGCCCTTATTTTTTTGGAACAGCCGCTATGGGCATCATCATTCCTCTTCCGCCGAACTTCGGCTCGCCGAGTTTTTTGTATTCCACGGTTATCATTTTAAGAAATTCGTCCAGTTTCTGGAACGCTCTTTCCTTATTTCCTTTTTCCCGTCCCCGCAGACGCATAACTATATCAACCGGATGACCTGCCTCTAAAAATTTATCCAACTGGCGCGCCTTTATGAGAAAATCGTTTTGCGCGGCCCTGACGCTTATCTGAACCTGTTTCAATCCCGCTGTTTTTTGAGCCAACCTTGCTTTCTTGTACGCCTTTTCCTGCATATAGCGGAATTTATCAAAACTCATCAGGCGGGCAACCGGCGGTTTGGCAGTGGCCGATATCTCAATCAAATCCAGACCTTCTCCCGGGACAACGAGCGCAAGTGCTTGTTCCCTTTGCATAGTGCCAAGGTTTTCGCCTTGCGCGCCGATAACTCTAAGTTCCGGCGCGGTTATTTCATTGTTGATTCTCGGTTTTATGGGATTGATTGGCATCCGAATAGCACGCTACAAATGTGCCCATCCGAATAACTTAAAAATATTTTATCGAATACCAAGTTATGCTAATCGTTATATGGGGTTTTGTCAAAGGATTCGTCTTTGCGAGAAGCGAAGCGACGAAGCAATCTCATTTTATAAAAAAATTCCCAAGCCGCTTGCGCGAACCTGGGAAAAAGCCTCGTAAGGAGGCATAGTTAAATTAAATGAGGGCGAGTTGCACCGGCGGCTGTTCTTTTCGTTTTTCCGCCAGCGCCATTGCGGCGATGTGGCAGGCGAGCCCTTGCGCCGTACGCGTCAAGTCATTCTCAGTGAGTATGCGATACTCGCCTTGAACTTCTTTGACTAGCAAAACGCGTCTGGCGACTTCCACAACGGCCTCACCACGGTCGGTGTCAACCGATACGACTCTGGCCATCGTCGCCTCCTCTTTCTTGCGAAGACAACTCCGCCAATTGCTGGCGGAAACGTCTCCACTCATACTCGACTGCTTTCGTGTCTAGTGTATCGTCGGCGTCGAACTTTTTCCGAAGCTCGACATATTTGCAACGTACCAGCACGCCGCAAAAGCCGATGACCGCGAGTCCAAAAACAACTCGCACAGTTGCGTCAGCGATATCCTCGCCGACATTGAAAAATCCACTCACGACGAGGAGTACGCCGATGAGCATACCAATTGCGCAACCCGCCGACCAGACAACCAACTCAGCGCGCACGCAGAACGGGTCTGTCGTCGCATCACAACGCCTGAGAACTTCCTGCTCATCCAGAATTTCTTGTGTCATGGTTTTCTCCTGTTTTTATGAAGCGCGCACGGCGTGCGCACGGTTGGAAAGTTACATCCTTACGAGGAAAACGATAGCAGATTTTATTGTTTTTGTCAAACTCGTTTTTGGCGGATTCAAGTCCCCAACGCAATTTTTCGACCGGTTGTGAGTTCGTAGAA
>CAZBFZ010000162.1:0-1934 GCA_964491245.1 uncultured Methanosarcinales archaeon | reverse complement strand
TTAACAGTCGCCATGCCTGCAGAACATGCTTTGGTTGTATAAAAGGCTTTGGGTTTGACTGTTTTTCTTTGTACAGTAGTAAACTTTTTATTGCCCGTGCAATTCCTGCCGTCAAATGCCAAATCTTGAAGAGCTGGTGTTTAACCCGCAATCGCAGCTGATACTGCAGTCTTTTGCAGCCAATCAGTGGAAAACGGAGTGGGGTTCAATAGTAACACCCCCTTTTATAACTGCGGATTCTGTTGTTGATGAACAAACAATGCTGGCAATAAAGTTCCAAGCTTTATTCGAAGCTGTCAACCACACTCAAACACGAACTGGTGCGGCAGTGCTTATGCGCTCACTGCAATCGCCTCCTTTGCTTCTGGAGATGATTGTGGCGAAGCAGGAAGCGCTGAGGGAGCTTGAAGCAAGGCCAGAGCTTAAAGGAGCGCTAAACGGGTTATTGGGCAAAGTTGCTGAAACCGAGGAGGAGGAAGAATTCTACAACTTCTTAGGGGGCAATTATTGGTTGTTTAGACAGTACACTGTTTATAAGAAAGCTCGCCACTTTTTTATAAGCCTGGCTGAAGAGGCGCAGCAGATTCCTAAGCCGCACTCGCAGTACCTTGGCTTGCTTGTGGCAACACTGCAAAATGCGAAAAAAACCGACGCTTTTGACTTCTTCGAAGGCCCAGTCATCAAGACCTTCAGAGGCCTGAAGCCTGAAAATCGCATGAAGTTCTACTCTGCCTTCAGCTACAGGCTTACCTACAGAGCACTAAAACCTGTTACGTTTTTGCCTACCCTTGGATGGTTAGGTGCTGTCATTGCCACCCTCTTCATTAAGCCGGCATTATCAATTAATATAGCACTTCTAGGGGTGTTCCCACTTGTTTTCTATAACATGTTGGGTAATACTATGCCAGCTCAGCTTGACCATAAACTCTTTCTCAACCCACTCAGAGAGCTTTACCTAAAAGATGAAGGGCTGCAAAAGGCAGTAGATGCACTGGGCAGGCTTGATGAGATGCTTTCATTCTCAAAATACGCCCACGCAACATCGGGTTCTATGGTCCTTCCTGCTGTGACTGACGCAAGCAGCCATTATCTTGTTGTAAAGAACGCAAGAAACCCTGTCATTGCAAAGTCTGATCCGAAGTTTGTTCCTAATGATGTTTCCCTTAACGGCCAGCATCTTACCCTTATCACAGGACCTAACAGTGGAGGAAAGACAACGTACTGCGTGACCGCTGCCCAGTTACAGCTGCTAGGCCAGATAGGATGCTACCTGCCCGCCGACCACGCTGAAATGAGCATAGCTGACAGAATAGCTTACTCTACTCCTGCTTTTGCCTCGCTGGACACTGAAGGGCGCTTCGGGACAGAACTGGCCAGGATAAGGGACATATTCTTTGCAGCAACGCCAAAAAGCCTTGTCGTTCTTGACGAGATTGCAGAAGGGACAACATTCGAGGAAAAGCTTCACCACTCAGGATACATACTAAAAGGCTTCGTTGCAAAAGGAAACAACACATTAGTTGTAACGCACAACCACCAATTGGTTGCGGTTTTTGTGCAGAGAGGAATGGGAATCCCACTCATGACGAATTTTGACAGCGGCAAACCTACTTTCAGACTAGCTGCTGGAATCTCAACTGACAGCCACGCGGCTGCTGTTGCAGAAAGGATTGGATTTTCTGAACGAGACGTCCTAAAACATTTGATAGAAAAAGGTTACCTGCCACAGACGCAGCAGAGTTTGTAAGTAATAATGCACGCCGCGGACGGGACTTGAACCCGTAAGAGCTGTGAACTCACTCGCCTCTGAAGCGAGCGCGGCTACCAGTCCCAAGTCGACCGAAGTCGACTGGGCCCAATCGGCTGCTGCCGATTTGGGTTCGCCACCGCGGCGGCGATTCCTTATTTGTCGCGGAGGTTAATGACTTTAACTG
>CAZBFZ010000161.1:0-1942 GCA_964491245.1 uncultured Methanosarcinales archaeon | reverse complement strand
AGTGGTTCAACACAGGCACGCTGGAGCTTTACGAGAAGGCAATAAAGGAATGGAAGGACATAGCATAAGTTATTTTTCTAATTGATATGAAGGCACGCATGATGGACACTGGCTTTTTCCACGCATACGACATCCGCGGCCTTATTGGCAGCGAGCTGAATGACGAAACCGCTGAGAGGATAGGCAAGGCTTTTGGCACAATCATAAGGGGAAAGCCTGTTGTTGTTGGCAGGGATATAAGGTATTCTTCAAAACAGATTGCCCCTGCGTTCATCAGGGGGCTGGTATCAACAGGCTGCAGCGTGACTGACATTGGGGAGTGCCCCAGCCCCATGCTTTTCTTCAACGCATTCCACCTTAAGCAGTTCGGCGCCATAATCACGGCAAGCCACAATCCTGCGGAATACACAGGCTTCAAGTTTGTTGAGCCAAACGGCCTGTCGTTCCTGCACCAGTATGATGAGATGAAGCGGATTTATGAGCAGCAGCAGTTCATTAGCGGCAAAGGCAGTGTTAAAGAGGCAGACGGTTATAGCCCTTACTGCGACTTCCTGCGAAGCATAGTAAAACTGAATCCAAAAAAGAAAATCACGGTTGCTGTCGAATGCCTTTACGCCTCAGGTGCTGTTTTGATACCAAAGCTGTACGAAGAGCTAGGATTGAATGTAATCCCGGTTCACGCAACGCCAATGCCTGACTTCAACAAGCAAAGACCTGAGCCCAAAGGCGAGAACCTGAAAGAGCTTGGCAGCATCATTGCTGCAAAAGGCGCTGACTTTGGCGTTGCCCTTGACGGCGACTGCGACAGGTCGGTAATAGTTGACGACAAAGGAAGGGAACTTAACGGCAGCATAAGCTCAGCTATTTTCATTAAAAATATTCTTCCGCAGCAGCCACAAAACAGGAGAAACGTAGTAATTACAGTAGATTGCAACAGCGAACTGAAGCAGTTGACAGAAAGTCTTGGCGGAAAGCTTGTGTGGAGCGATGTTGGCCACAGCTTTATCGGCAAGGCAGTGCACGACAGCAGGGCTGTTTACGGCGGTGAGATGAGCAGCCACATGTGGTTTGAGCATTTCCCTTTCAGCGACGGCTTCCTGTGCGGACTCAAAATGGCTGAGATTCTCAGCAACAGCAGCGAAAAATTGTCGAGAATGGCTGGCGAAGTCAAATTTGCACCAATGATTAAAGAGTATGTAACCTGTGGTACTCACGAGAAAAAAGAAGAGGTCATCGCAAAATTGGTTGCCACAGCGAAAAAACAGCACTCCAATGCCACATTAACCAGGGATGGCATAAAGTTCTTTCTCAACGACCTTGAATGGGTCATGCTGAGGAAAAGCAACAACCTTCCTGAAGTGTGCATCGTAATTGAAGCTCGAGATGATGGAAGGCTGAAGCAGCTGCACGCAGAATACAGAAAAATCGTTGATGAAACTATAGCAGCAACGGCTTAAATCATAATTTTTAGAAAAAGAAAAATGCGAACTGGTATTCGCTAACACCGTTCCAAGGTTATGGGAACGTCATTGTATAAACTTCTTAATAAACCTTTCGATTTTTGGATTTTCAGGCTCGGAAGAATTCTGAAAAAGCCGAAAAATTTTCAACAAAAGCCTGATTTCGTGCAAATTTTCAGAAAGCTGTCGTAATAATTTCAATATCAATGCAATTTTTGCTTAAAGTTCACCGATAGGCACATAAAAAATCAAAGCATAGTTTAGTTTACGGCGTGGATGCGAAAGCTGGTATCGCGCTGGTCTAAGAAACCAGTAACCAATTCCAAGGTTATCCGGGTTCAAAAGCTCAAAAGGCTGAGGTTCCCGGCCACGCCGTGTTTCTTTTGACAGCAATCTTTTTAAACAAATTCTTGTCGCTTCTTATCAATGGGCCCATAGCTTAGCCTGGTAGAGCGGTTCGCTCTTAACGAACAGGTCCTGGG
>CAZBFZ010000160.1:0-1947 GCA_964491245.1 uncultured Methanosarcinales archaeon | reverse complement strand
AAAGCCCAATTGCCCTGTCCATTCTGGACTTTGCAACCCTTGAAAGGTTGCCCTTTCCGGTGATTCCGGCTCCGAGCACGATGATTGCGTCAAATTTTCCAGCCATAACCCTGCAACCGTGGAAACCTTTTAAAAATTTTCCGACTTCAGAGGCTTACCTTTTTGAAGAACTTTGGCAGCTCCTTCAGCGGCCTCGTGTTAACAACGTCTTCAGGAGAGAGCCACGCCCTTCTCGCTATGGCAACGCCGAGGTCCATGAACCCTAAGCCACCAGTGCTATGGGAATCAGTATCTATCACGAATTTGCAGCCGTGGCTTTTCGCTTCCCTCACGTGGACGTCCTTTAAGTCGCTCCTTTCAGGGTGGGCGTTTATTTCGAGCAGCACCTTTTTTTCCGCTGCAGCCGCGAAGATTTTCTTCAAATCCACTTCGTACGGCTCGCGCTTGCCAATCCTCCTGCCTGTTGGATGGGCTAAAACGTCGAGATTTTTATTCTCCATTGCTGCCAAGATGCGCTTTGTCATCTCCTCCTTTGTGGACTTGAAGCGCGAGTGAACTGAGCCTATAACAACGTCCATTTTCCTCAGGAGGTCGTCAGGGTAGTCAAGCTCACCGTTTGGAAGTATGTCCACTTCGGAGCCGGCAAATACCTTGATTCCTTTTATTTTGGCAGCTGCCGCTTTTATTTCCCTAATCCAGCCAGCCATATCTTCAACTGACGAGCCATGGGCTATCCTCTCGCTTTTGCTGTGGTCTGTTATGGCAATGTATTCGTAGCCCAGCTTTTTTGCAGCCGCAACCATCTCCTCAAGCCGGTTTGCGCCGTCGCTCTTCACAGTGTGGCAGTGGAAGTCGCCCTTAATGCTGCCGTATCGGATGAGGCTTGGTAACTTGTGCTTTGCTGCCGCTTCTATTTCACCGCTGTTCTCCCTGATTTCCGGTTCCATATACTTCAAGCCAATTGCCCTGTAAACCTCTTCCTCCGTCTTTCCAGCAATTTTTTTGTTGCTGCTCTTCCTGAAAACGCCATACTCATTAAGCTTGAGGCCCTTCCTTATTGCCAGCTCGCGCACTACGACGTTGTGCTCCTTGCTGCCGGTGAAGTACTGCAGGGCTGCGCCAAAGCTGGCATCATCAACAACCCTAAGGTCAACCTGAAGCCCCGCCTTCAGGAGGATGCTGGCTTTTGTCCCGCCTTTTGCCAATATTCTAGCGACTTCGGGCATTGAAGTGAAGAAGCCCATTATTTTCGCAGATGCTGCTGCGCTCCTGCAGCTTGCCAGTATGTCTATGTCGCCCACTGTTTCCTTCTTCCTGCGCATTGAGCCCGCTACTGATGCCCTGACAACTTCCTTCAGGAGCTTGAGGCGGCGCTCAATCTCTCGCGCTACAGGAAGGGCATAGCCCAATGGCGTCCTTTCCTGCCCTGTCTTGAAAACTCCTATGCCTTTCAGGATGTCATCTTCGAGCTTCTCGCCAAAGCCCGTTAGCTTACTGAGCTTGTGGCTCTTCGCAGCAGCCTCAAGCTGCGCCACCGACTTTATGCCAAGCTTGTCATGCAGGAGCTTAATCCTCTTCGGCCCAACCCCTGGAACGTTCATGAGCTCTGCCACGTGCTGCGGAAACTTCCTCTTCAGCTCGTCATAGTATCCCAACCTGCCGCTGCTGAGAAACTCCGCTATTTTCTCGGCTATGCCCTCGCCAATGCCTGGCAGCTCCATCAGCTTTTCCCTGCCGCCGCTCTTGAAGACTTCATCGATGTCAGAAGAAAGCGTCTCAACACACCTCGCTGCCTTCCTGTACGCTACAGGCTTAAACTGGACATTCTGCATCTCAAGCATGTCAGCAATGTCATACAGCAGCTTGGCCACTTCGGGGTTTTTCATAACAGCACCTGTTGTGCCAAAGGTTTTTAAACCTGTTGCATGACCCCTTTGCGAAAGCGGT
>CAZBFZ010000159.1:0-1958 GCA_964491245.1 uncultured Methanosarcinales archaeon | reverse complement strand
GGCAAATTGACGGGAATGTTGGCTGAAGCGGAACCGGACAAAAGAAATAGGCCCAAGGCCGTAGTGATTATTGAATGCATATGTGGTGCAGGAGAACTTCTCCTACGCTTTCAATGGTAGCATGTCGTAGCCACCTTGTCAACCCCGTTAGAAGTCGCGCCCGCGCTTGCGCGCCCGAAGGGCCTTGGGGCGGGCTACTTCTAACGGGGTCAATGACCTACGATGGCTCAAGAGAGCCGTATATCTGCATTTTGTCGGTATATGTCCTTGAGGAGACACCTTGCAAATGCCAAGGAGTTACCTCTGGATCTTCCAACTTTAGCGAAAAGACCCTGCCATTTTAGACGGTTAGAGCCATTCCTCCGTCTAAAGTGGCAGGGTCTTTGAAGTCGCCTACGTTCCTTCCTCCCAACTTGCAAGATAATTCTTCTGCTCCGGAGTCAAAACATCAATAGACATTCCCATTGACGCGAGTTTTGTCTTTGCAATCAGCTCTTCCGTCGCTGTTGGCACATCGTAAACGCCCGGAGCGAGCTTTTGTGAAGACATCCATTCGCACGCGAGCGCCTGTGTTGCGAAGCTCATGTCCATCACGCTCGCGGGGTGCCCTTCCGCCGCCGCGAGGTTTACCAACCGGCCCTCGGCCAGCAAGTAGATTCTCTTGTCATTAACAATGTATTCCTGCACAAATTCGCGCACCGTGCGCGGCTCGCCCTTCGCCACTGATTTCAAATCCCCGATATTTATTTCCACGTCAAAGTGGCCGGAGTTGCAGATAATCGCGCCGTCTTTCATTTCCAAAAAATGCTCTTTGCGAAGAACATTGATGTCGCCCGTCACCGTGCAGAACAAATCCCCAAGGGGCGCCGCCTCCGCCATCGGCATGATACGGAAGCCCTCCATTCCCGCCTCCAGCGCTTTTATCGGGTCAATTTCTGTAACGACGACATTTGCGCCCATCCCGCGCGCGCGCGTCGCCAAGCCCTTCCCGCACCAACCGTAGCCGGCGACGACGACGGTTTTCCCCGCGATGAGCATGTCTGTCGCGCGGATTATTCCGTCCAGCGTGGACTGGCCTGTGCCGTATCTATTATCAAAAAGATTCTTCGTCCGCGCATCGTTCACGGCGACTATCGGCATCTTGAGCGCGCCGTCTCGCGCCATCGCGCGCAGGCGGATGACTCCCGTCGTCGTTTCCTCTGTCCCGCCGACAATTTGTGAAAGCAGGTCAATGTGGCTTTTGTGAATTGTAGAAACCAAATCCGCACCATCGTCCATTGTTATGTTTGGCTTCTGCGCAAGCACCGCTTCAATGTGTTTGAAAAAAGTGTCACGGTCTTCGCCCTTGATTGCGTATGTCGGAATATTAAAATCGGCCACGATGCTCGCCGCCACATCGTCCTGCGTTGAGAGCGGATTGGAAGCGCACAAAATTACATTCGCTCCGCCCGCCTGTAAGGTGCGCATCAGGTTGGCCGTCTCGGCTGTCACATGGAGGCACGCCGCGAGCGTTTTCCCCGTAAACGGCTTCTCACTCGCGAATCGCTCGCGAATCTGTCGCAAGACGGGCATGTCCCGCTCGGCCCATTCAATCCGCCGCTTCCCCTCTCCGGCGAGTTTTATGTCTTTGATGTCGTATTCCATCGTCAGACAGTATACAGTATGAAAATCTTTTGGTCATTTAACAACCAGCCGCGCAGATTCCGACAGATCTATGTCTGTCTTCGGAATCATACGCGGCCCCGGTTTATTCAACCGGTAATCCGTGGTCCCTGCGCCACAGTGCTCGATAGTGCTTTGCGAATGAGATGAAAGCGTTCGATTCGTTGGTGCGAATTATCAGCCACATCAGTAATTCGATGCACTGAATTCTGCTTGTGGTCGCCTCACCCTCGAGGACCGGCCTATCCGACAATGGGTTCAGGACTCGAAACACCACGTTTTCCGAACTGTCCCAC
>CAZBFZ010000158.1:0-1961 GCA_964491245.1 uncultured Methanosarcinales archaeon | reverse complement strand
AACTTACTTCAATAGATGGCAAGCAGTATGATACAGACTGTGCCAGTACAGAGTCTATGTTTAGAATTATACAGTCAATTCCTTCCCCAAAAGCAGAGCCATTCAAGCTCTGGCTTGCAAAAGTTGGGTATGAAAGAGTGCAGGAGATACAAGATCCGGAACTTGCCCAGAAGCGCATACAGGAATACCTTGCCGGGGATGGCTATTCATTATTAAAAGTCCCATTATTAAATGAATTCACTATAACTGATGCGGGAAGGACGATGAGGCTGTGAGAGAATGGACAAAGAAATCATAACAAAGCTGCAAAAATCCTTTGAGGACTGTGCCCGTGAAGCCGATGGAATCGAATTTTGGTTTGCAAGAGATTTACAGGAGCTTTTAGGGTATGAACAGTGGAGAAATTTCTTGGCAGTAATAGATAAAGCAAAAGAATCTTGTAAAAATGCGGGGCAGATTGTTGCAGACCATTTTGCTGGCGTTAGCAAAAAGGTCAAGATTGGCTCTGAGGCGGAAAGGGAAATTATCAGGATAGGAAACTCTATGGGCTTCACGCTCCCTGACGGGCTAAAGGAGTTCGGCGTTAAGGTAGGCAAAAGAATAAAAACCGAGGCATTAGGGGAAAAGTCTTTCAAGGTTGAGATAGTATAAAATGTCTACCGCAACCTTCAACCCCCCTTCTCCTCTAGTCGTCAACGCCCCCTCCCCTCCCCCTTTCCCTTGGGAAGCTCATCACGGCCGCGAAATTATAACTTTACTTCTTCCTGTAGCCAAACTTTTTGTCGTAAGTTGGGTGGTCAATCACGTCCAGAACGAAAGCAACGATTTCTATTTCAGTTTCCCCGTCTGTTAGAGTGTAAAGCATCCTCCAGAAGTTTGGGAGCTCTACCCTGAACAGGTTCTTGGCGCCGTATTTGGCTCTATATTCTTCTGGGATGAGGCTTTTGGCAATCGGGTTTCCGTAATGAATGTTTGCCTTTATCAGCTCCACTTTTTTCTGAATGGCGTTCAGGATTGACCTTTCAACCTTGGAAGAGGCTGCCTGCTCATTCAGGTATTTATACACAGTCTCCGCCTCTGGAGAAAAGATTACCCTTACAGTTTTCATAGTTCAAGGCCTGTAGAAATAGCTTTTCTTAGATTGGGGTTGGTGTTGTGAATCCATGTGATACCCCTTAGCGTTGCAGCTATCTTGTTGTTTCTTTCAAGGTATTCCAGTATTGCCATGAGCGTGTTGTGGTTAACCTGCCTAGGAAGTTTACGCTTCAGTTCTGCAATTGTGATTACGCTTTCCTTGGCGTTTTTGAGCGTGTTCTCCACCATAATTACCGTGTTCAGCGTTGGGGATGGCGCTTCCCTTTGTTTCATTACAGTTTTCAGCATTCGGTTCGCCTCCAGTTCTTAAAACTTTTAAATAACTTTTACTTATTAACTAATAACCATTTGTTATCTTCTAATATATAAAGGTTTCGCTGTTCACAGTAAATCCTAAGGGTTGATCCCACCCCTCCCCTCCCCTCCCTTTCCCTTTTCCCTTGGGAAGCCTGGCTGGCGGTTTCTGAGAATAAATGAATGAAAGAAATCAGGGCTCTTCCCTTGGGATGTCAAGCCTGTCAAAGTCCTTGTCGTAGCTAAGAATTGAGCTGCAATTGCTGATGGCTGCGCATGCAAAATGCACAGAGTCAAATATGCTCAGCCTGGACTGGCCTGCCCGCTTAAGAGCCTCAAAAACAGCGTTGACGTCAACGTTAACAATCTTAACACTGGACTTAAGAATGCCCTTAATCGCGCTCTGTGCTCTTTCTCTGCTTCCGGTTTCCTTCTCTATTACGCGAAAAGCCTCAATAAGCCCAAACGTATCAGTAATGCCCCCTTCCCTGATGGCAGCCTGGCATTTGGCTGTGTTGTCATTGCTGTAAAAGGCGTAAGCCAGCACATTAGCGTCCAAGAATTTCACGTTC
>CAZBFZ010000157.1:0-1979 GCA_964491245.1 uncultured Methanosarcinales archaeon | reverse complement strand
CATACTGCCTTGTGCATCTCTCTTGGCCCAAAGCCGCCTCCCCTGAAGCCGCCTCCGCCACCTGACCTTTCTCCATATCCCATTTGCTTTTCACCTTCTAATTTCTAATTCTTCTTAGTACGCCTGATTTTTTAAGGACCAGCTGTGTACTAGGCTTGCGAATTTTGGCAAGTATATAAAGGTAACCAATTTATACCCCTCTTCTTACCCGTGCTGGTTGCCATGTCAATAAGCCTATGCATGATTGTCAAGGACGAAGCTGCCTGGATGGAAAAATGCATAAGTTCTGCCAAGGGGCTGGCTGACCAAATCGTAGTGGTGGATACAGGCAGCAGCGACAACACTGTTGAAATCGCTAAGAAGCTTGGCGCTGAGGTTTACCATTTTGAATGGAATGATGACACTTCTGCCGCAAGGAATGAAGGCATAAGGCACGCGACAGGCGACTGGATTCTGGTTTTGGACGCTGATGAGACGATAGCAAGGCAGGATTTTGGCAAGGTAAGGGAGCTTGCGCAAACCAAGGAGTTTGACGGCTTCAGCCTGGTCCAGCGGAACTACACCAGCGACACTTACCGCGAGGATTTCATTTGGGCGGTAAACGACCCTTACGGGGAAAGCAGGGGCTTTACCGGCTGGGTGCCCAGGCTGATTGTGCGGCTTTTCAGAAACACCCATCAGATTATGTTTGAAGGGGTAGCTCATGAGCTGGTTGAGCAGTCCATTACGAAAAGCGGCGGAAAATACGCTCCAGCAGCAGTGCCAATCCACCACTTCAAGGAGCTCAAATCATCTGATTACCTCAGGGTGAAGCCTGACCATTACCGCAGGATTGGCGAGAAAAAGCTGGCTGCAGAGCCTGAAAATCCAAGGGCGTGGCAGGAGATGGGCACAGTGGAGAGGGAGGTGGGAAACTTTGCAAAGGCGAGGGAGTATTTTGAGAAGGCAGTCCAGCTTGACCCCGCATTCGTTGAGGCGTATCAGGGCCTTGGCTCCTGCCTCAGCAAGCTTGGCGAGCTTGACAATGCAGTTGGGGCTTTCAGGAAAGCGATTGAGCTTAACCATGGTTACCCCACGCCCTACTTCAGCTTGGGTGTGGTGTATTCGCGATTGGGCAGGCTCAATGACGCCAGGGACATAATAGAAGAAGGGCTGAAGCGGAGCCCCAACGACTTCAACGCCATGGCAAACCTTGGAGCCGTTTACGAGCAGGGCGGCTATCCTGAAATGGCTGTTGAGATTCTGCAGCACGTAGTGGGCATTGACAAAAACAATAGCCGCGCATTTTACAACCTCGCTGTTGCTCTTGAAAAACTGGGCAAACATAAAGAAGCTGCTGATGCTTACGAAAAAGCAGCTGGGTTAAATTACGTCAAAAAGGATGAAGCTTCGAGAAGAGCGCAAGTTCTGAGAAGTCTAAGCACGGGAAAATAAAGCGCCGGGACTGGGACTTTCCCAACAGCGACGCCACATCGCTATTGTTTTGAACCCAGACACCCTTGCGGGAACAAGCTCGCTGCTTGCGTTTTTCTGCCGCATATTCCAGGCCCACGCTGCACTCTCAAGCGTTTCTTGATTGACCTTCTTCCTAAGAAGGTCATGCATTTGCGCAATACCAGGTTATGCGATCCCGGCAATAAGGGAGCTCTACGCTCCCTTATCAACCCCGTTGACGGAGCGATAAGGCAGCCCGCCCTTATCAACCCTACGAGATTTGAGAACGATTTATAAATCTGTTGCAGAACCGTTTGGAGGCTGCCGATGCCCTCGTTTTTGGGGTTATTTTTTCTCCCGCCCTCGCTTACCTAGGGCGTGGGGAAAAATAAGTCCAGCCCAGTGGCTGGACCGAGGCAGCCCACCACAAAGCTTATATACTACAGGTAGATAGCTATCTACCACTAGTAGATAAATGGATGTGGTGTTGAATGCTGGCTTTGACTAAGAATGAGGCACGGATGGTTGACTTCCTGTTGCGGAAC
>CAZBFZ010000156.1:0-1979 GCA_964491245.1 uncultured Methanosarcinales archaeon | reverse complement strand
GGCTGCGCTGCTGTAGCATTACAAGTCCCTGCCCATTACCGTCCTGCGGCTGTTGGCCTTTGCCCGTTCCACGGCATTTTCAACCAGCCTTTTGACCTTTGCCTCGAGCTCTGGCAGGAAATCATCGGCTACGCTTTTCACGCCGGTGCCCTTTTCAGCGCCCAGCTTCCTGGCGTAAGCTGCAACATTCGTTTTTACGGTTAGTTTCATTTCAGTCACGCCAGCCAATCAGTTGTGGCAGTAGATGAACGAAAGCTCTTTTTCATTGCTGCCTTCAAGCCTGCAAAAACCGAACCTTGCGAACTGCACGATTTCCCCGATTTTTATCTCGGCAGCCGCGGATTCTGCCAAGCCCTTGCTAAAAGTGCCATCCGGCATCAGCACCTTTACCTTTACAAGGCTCTTGTCGTCGGCAGGAAGCCAGTGCATTATCCTGCTTCCAGACATCCTGTACTTCTCATGCTCAGTAGAGTCAAACACGAAGCCAGAGCTGTTCTTCCTGAAGTTCAGGCAGTCCATCAGCCTGACAAGCAAGGCGCCTTTCAGCTTAGCAATCTCACTCATGTCTTTCTCTGCAATGTAAAACCTGTCCTTGACTGTGAACCGCCTTCTCTTGCCTTCCTCCACGTCGGGATGAAGCTTGAGCTCAACCTTCCTTTCAGGCGCACCCTTCACAGTTACCTGCTGAGGGCTTTCAACATAAAAATAGCGGCTGCATTTCGGATCGAGTATTTTCCTGTTGATGGCGCTGATAAGCTGCCAGTCAAAATTCGTCTCGGTTGGAGAAAGGCCGACCTCAATGGCAATCTCCCAGAACGTTTCAGGCTGAACCCCCCTCCTCCTCAGAGCCCTTATCGTAACGAGCCTTGGGTCATCCCAGCTCTTGATTACGCCCTCGTCCATCATGCGCCTGATTTCCCTGCCCTGCGTCACAGCCCCCCTGACGTTAAACCTTCCGTACTGGAGGACTGTCTGCCTCGGCAGCTTCAGCAGCGATTTAATCGTGTCCTGGAGCTCGACCCTCATCGTGCCAAACTCACTGCTCCTCAAGATGTGGGTAATGCCCATGGCACCATCCTCAACAGAATTCGCAAAATCGTACAAAGGCCACACACAGTACTTGTTGCCCTGCAGGTAATGCTCCTTGTAGCTGATCCTGAAAAGAGCAGGGTCCCGCATTACATGGTTGGGGCTCTGCATGTCACCCTTCAGGCGAAGCACGGCCTCGCCTTCCTTGTACTTATTGCCAAGCATGGCCTTCCACTCTTCCATGTTGCGCTTGGCATCGTTCTGCCTGCAGTTGCAGCCAAAGCCCTCATGCCTGAGCTCGCGCATCTTGTCCTGGCTGCAGAAGCAGACAAACGCGCTGCCCTGCCTTATCAGCTTTTCAGCATGCCCGTAAAGCATTGGCAAGTCATTGCTGATGTGCAAAACCTTATGGGGCTGAATGCCGAGATATTTTATGTCATCCAGCATTGCATCAGCGTACTCCTTCCTTGCCATTTCAGCATTTGTGTCCTCAAACCTCACAAAGCACTTGCCCCTGTACTTTTTCGCGTACATGAAGTTTATCAGGAAGCTCAAGGCGTGGCCAATGTGGGCATACTTTGAAGGCTCTGGAGGAATCCTCGTTACCACATTTCCCTTCACGGCATTCTTAAGCTCAGGCAAGTCCCTCTTCTCAACCTTTTTCTTCTCAAGCAGCTCCGGGGCAAGCTTGCCAAGCTCTTCCAGCTGCTTTTCAACGCCCAGCCTGTTAACAGACTTTAGAGTGTTATTCACAGCTGCCGCAACTTCCTTAATATGCGGCTTCAAGGAAGGGTTCTCCGCAAGTATCTTCCCTATGACAGCCCCAGAATTCGCCTTGCCGCCATACTGCGCAGCATTCTGCAAGGCATACTTCCTCACAGTCGTTTCAAAATCATTTGGCAACGCCATGCCCTCAGGGATTCTGCAGAGCGTATTTAAAGTTTACCACA
>CAZBFZ010000155.1:0-2025 GCA_964491245.1 uncultured Methanosarcinales archaeon | reverse complement strand
TCCCACAGCCTAACGGCTTGGGGCGAAAACCGCCAAATGTGTGTGGACATTACCCACGTATCTTGACAGTAACTTTATAAAGTTTCCATATTTTGCGTAACTTTATAAAGTTTGTTAATGTAACGGTGTTACCGTTTGCAAAATAGACTCACACGCATGACTACGCGTCAAAAACTGGAAATCATTCAAAAAACGCTTGGGCTTACCCAGACTAAGCTGGCCGAAAAATTCGGCGTGTCTTTTGCCGCATTCAACAGCTGGTGGACCGGTAAATCCAATCCCAGACCGAAAATGCAAGCCGCCATAGACAGGCTGCTTTTAGAAGTGACTGGGCAGAAAATAATTCCTATTGACCAGCTTGCCGCCAAGAAACAAGCTTTGCTGCAAAAGTCATTAAAACACAGAAGCGTTATAAATGAAATTTTAGACAACCCGGATATTCGCGATCAATTTATTTTAAAGCTCACCTACCATAGCAATAGTATTGAGGGCAGCACACTCACCGAGCCCGACACCGCGGCAATTCTCTTTGACAATGCGGCTTTGCCTAATAAAAGTCTGGTTGAACAACTTGAAGCCAAAAATCACCAGACAGCTTTGAATTATTTATTCAATCATATCGCTAAGAAAGAAAGCATTGATGAGAATTTTGTGCTTAAACTCCACGGTATTCTTATGAACGGCATCCGTCCAGATGCAGGCGCTTACCGTAACCACGCCGTTAGAATTACCGGCGTTAATTTGCCAACCGCGAATTACATAAGCGTTCCCAAATTAATATTGGAAGTAATGACTCAAATTGCTGGAAAAAGCAAAGACATCATAGCGCTATCCGCCGGCGTTCATAGCAAATTTGAACAGATTCATCCTTTTTCTGACGGTAATGGTCGTGTCGGTCGTTTGCTTATGAACGCAATGCTCCTCAATGTGAATTTCACGCCCGCAATAATTCGCCAAGAGCAAAAACAGTTGTATTACACCTATCTCTACAAAGCTCAGACCAAAGAGGATTTAAGCCAACTGGAGAATTTTCTCTGCGGAGCCGTTATGGAAGGGTTCAAGATTTTGACCCGCACAGATGTAAAATAATCGTTCTATATCTTTAAAACCCTTGTAAAACAAGGCCAAATCTATGCTGGGGATAAGTGACCGATGCGTTTGACAAAAATTACAATATTAAGATAACCTCAAGTCAGAAAACTTGATAATATGTGTCTTGAAACTACAAAGCAGATTGATTAAAAACGTGTATCTCTAACTTTCAAAGGAGCCTTACAATCATGGAAATTACCCAGCCTGCGTATTACCGGTGCGTGAAATGCGGTTGGTCTACCTCAGGGATTATTCCCGATGGTAAGCCAAAAAATAGCCGATGGTGTATTAAATGTAATTCGCCATTGGTACACTGTGACAAATGCCACAGACATACCTCGGCAACCGAGCAAGGAAATTCTATCATTTGTGACCAGTGCCATGAAACGGTATCTGTGCAATCGCTAATCGCTTAAACCATCAAAAAACCTAAAGGAGTTTCTCGTGAACCAAACCGTTCTCTCCGGAATACGCGCTACAGGCAGGTTGCATTTCGGCAACTTACTCGGTGCGGTCCAAAATTTCGTGAAATTTCAGCAACCGGGCAACATCTGTCTCTACTTTATCGCCGATTGGCATACGCTCACGACGCTCAACGATCCCAAAGAGCTTCGTGGCAACCTGATCGAGATTGTGAAGGATTATATTGCCGCAGGGCTTAATCCCGAGCAGTCCATCATCTATGCCCAGTCGAGCGTGCCCGAGATTTCTGAGCTGTGTCTGTATCTTAGTATGATTCAGCCGCTTGGGGATCTTGAACGAACTCCGACATTCAAGGAATTGGTCCGCAAAAATCCTGACAACGTGAATCTCGGACTCGTGACTTATCCGGTTCTCATGGCGGCCGATATTCTTGGCCCCAAAGCTACTCTTGTGCCGGTAGGGGAAGACCAAGTGCCAAACGTTGAGATGGCGCGATCAATTGCGCGCAAG
>CAZBFZ010000154.1:0-2054 GCA_964491245.1 uncultured Methanosarcinales archaeon | reverse complement strand
AGGCACAGTGAGCGGAACAACCCAGCTTGACGTCAGGGCAGAGAACAACCTCAGGCTGAAGGACGTCAAGATAAGGTTTGACGGCAAGTCAGAGAACGTTGACGATGGCGACACAGTAAAGGACATGAAGCCTGGCATGACGGTCGTGTTCGAGATAGAGGTCGAGAACAGGTTCAAGGACAAGGAAGACGTCACGATAGAGGACATCGAAGTCAAGGCCGTGAGCAACGGCGAGCTTGACATTGACGAGGATGATGACATTGGCGACCTTGGCCCTGAGGACACGGACACCGTGAGGTTTGAATCCGTTATTGACGAGGACGCTGACGACGGCACCTTTAGCGTTGAGATAAGCGCAGAGGGCCTTGACGAGTTCGGCGCAAGGCACGGCGAAAAGATAAGTGTTGACTTTGAAATCAAGAGGAAGAGCCACGAAATAGAGGTAAAAAGCCTAGTGCTCAACCCTCCAACTGTAAGCTGCGAGAAAGAGGCATCACTTACTGCAAGCATCAGGAATTCGGGAAGGAGGGATGAGGAAGAGGTTTACGTAAACGTTGCCAGCCCTGAGCTCAAATTCGGAGCGAGGAGCGACAAGCTCGAGCTTGACCAGGACGATGAAAGCACGGTAAGCTTCAACATTCCGGTGCCTGAGGACGCGGCAAGGCCTGCAAACTACAGGATAACCGTTGACACATACTTCAACACAGGCACAAAGAGCAACAGCGACGTTGCAATCCTGGCACTTGCGCAGTGCAAGGCCGCTGAAGCTGAGGAAGAGCCTTCTGCTGAGGAGAAGCAGCCTGTTACGGTTGTAACTACTCCCCCAGCTGCAGAGCAGCCAAAGCAGCCAGTTGCGCCTGCACAGCCGGAAAAGAAGCCGTTCACTGAAACGCCACAGTACCTTGCCTTACTGGCACTGGGCTACGTGGCTGTGCTTGGCGGCGGCGGGCTGTTGCTGTTCAAGCTGCTCCAGAAGCCGTAAAGAAGAAAGCGGCTTTTTTTTCTTTTATTTTTTCACTTCTACTCCTTTAAATCAGAACCTGTTTGGCTTTTTCGTCTTAAACCGCTTGTTAATGAGCTCGTCAACCTTCCCAACAAACTCCTGCGCCTCCCTGAAGAGCGCGTCAAGCTCCGAGCCCTTCAGCTCCCTTATCTCCCTGTGCATTATCCTCTTCTGGAGAAGGTAAAACTTGTTAACAGTCAAGGCATACTTCCTGTGCATGTGGCTTGGCCTGATGAGCTTCTCCTGAAGCAGCGCAGCCACATGGTCGGGGCTTGGAGGGGTTTCGCCAAGCATCATGAGAGCAGCGTGGGCAGCGTCAATGACCGCCCAGTACATGTCAATGACGGCCTGAAGGACGTGCCATTTCGCGTTGTGCAAAGTCCTGGGGGCCCTTGCAAAGTAAGTCCACACAGCTTCCTCGCTTGGCCTTACCCTTCCCCTCATGAGCAACGCCCTTAAAGGGTCAAAAAAGCCGGTGTCGAGCAGGGCAACGCCATCCCTGAGGATGTTCATGCCGACAGGGTCTCCTGCCCTGATGTACTCCCAGAAGGTGGTCAGCTTTATCGTTGTTATGTGAAGCCTGGTTGACACTTCTGTAACGAGCTTCTCGACTATTATCCTGTACGCCTCAACAAGCTCCTGCGTTGGGGTGACTGTTACGTCATCAACAACTATCAGTAGGTCAATGTCGCCGTGCTTACCAACTGAATGCTTGGCTGTGCTTCCGAAAAGCACGATTGCCTTGAGAAAATCGCCAAACTCCCTGTGCACGCGCCTGGCAAACCTGTACGCAATGACCAGCTCATCCCTGCTGTAGCTCTTGATGTTAGGATTGTCCTGCTTGGGAACCTGAAATTCCATCTTCACCCTCTTTTTTACATCCACTATTCCGGACTGTATTTAAAAAAGTATCGTTACAGCAACTGGAACTCCGGACAAAAACTTGATATATGACAGAAGCTTCCTTTCTCCACAGCATGTACAGCGAATATTCTGGCAGCTCTGGCCCATACTCCACGTTCACCGCTGCGCCCCAGCGCCAGTCAGGGCT
>CAZBFZ010000153.1:0-2055 GCA_964491245.1 uncultured Methanosarcinales archaeon | reverse complement strand
CTGCTGGCTTAGTGCCTTCGGCGGTTCGAATCCGCCTCCCCGCATTCAACCTTTTTGCTCACTGCGGTTCGCAAAAAGCTTGACCAAAAACAAAGAAACGAAAGGAATTTATAGTAGTTATTACTAATATTTCCTAGTAGATTAAGCTTGTTTTGGCTGCGGCGGCAAAAGCGAGACGGAGTCACCGACGACAAAGCCAAAACGCGTAGAGGTGAGCAAGGATGGCTGTTTCAAAAGTGACCAGGAACTACCAGGTAACAGTGCCAAGGGAGGTCAGGGAGCTTGCCAACATAAGCGTAGGCGACACACTGCTCTTCGTGAAGGAGGGCGAGGAGGTCATGGTCAGGAGGATTGACAAAGACCTCCTGAGCAAGGCATTCGGGCTGTGGAAAAGGGCTGAGGAGAAAACGCCCTTGGTGAACAGGCTGCTGAGGGGAGAACTGAAAAAGCGGTGAGGCAATGGCAAAGAAGCTCCTGATAGGCACGGACGTTTTTACCGACTACCTCATGGGTGAGCAGCATGCGAGGGAGTTCTTTGAGCAGTTGCCCGAAGGCATCTTTTACTATTCCAGCCTGACCAAGCTGGAGCTCCTGTCTGCAAGCGTCTGCGCTGATGCCTCTGTCAGGAACTCCACCACAGCCCTGCTCTCCCTGGGAAGGAGGGCAGAGGTTGACGACGCGATAATCGGCATGGCGGCGGAGGAGAAGAGGAAGCACGGCCTTTCACTGCCACAGTCCATAATGGCAGCAACAGCCCTCCACTTGAAAGCCGAGCTGGTTACGAGAAACATAGGCGACTTCAAAAAGATAAAGGAACTGCTCCTGATGAAGCCGTACTGACGCGCGATACGTCGTAAGTTAGCGGCAACGCGGCAACACAAATCTTTTTAAATGAGCTTCTTTTCCGAATTTAAAACAAAATGGCGGAAGCAAAACAAATTGAGGCAGCAAAGGCGGAAGAACCAAAAGCGCCAGAACAACACGCAGAGCAGCTTGACTCCTTATCGGTTGACGCAAACAGGCTGATTGAGCTCGTGGCAAAAGAGCTTCACAGCATCCCCCAGATAAAGCCGCCAGCCTGGGCTTCTTTTGTGAAGACAGGAAGGCACAAGGAAAGGCCCCCAAGCAGGCCTGACTGGTGGTATGTCAGGGCAGCAGCAGTGCTAAGGACAGTGGCAAGGCTAGGCCCTGTAGGCACTTCAAAGCTTAGGACAAAGTTCGGCGGAAAGCACAGCCGCGGCCACAAGTCAGAAAGGTTTGCCCGAGGCTCGGGAAGCATAATCAGGAAGGCAATGCAGCAGCTTGAAAAGGCAGGGCTCATCAAGCAGGCAGCAAAGGGCGTACACAAAGGCAGGATAATCACGCAGAAAGCGTCAGCAATGCTGAGCGCTGCAGCGCTAAGGGTAACGAAGAGTCCCCGCAAATAGGAAAAATGGCTAGACATAAACATCCGAGCAGGAAGCAAAGGCTGGTCAAGAAGGGAGAGCAGACCAAGTGGGCCCCGTTCTGGACAGTGCCCAAGATATACGGCAAGGGCAGAAGGATACACCCAGGAAGGCACACGGCAGTGAAAAGGCACTGGCGAAGAACCAAATTGAAGGCGTAAGAAATGGCATGACCCTTTTGCGAAAAGGTTCAATCCAAAAACGTGATAAACAATGGCGATGGTTGAAAGGACGCTTACTATAAACGTGAGGAAGCAGGTAATCAAGGTCCCTGCTTACAGGAGGGCAAAGAAGGCCGTGACTGTGGTAAGGGAATTCCTCCAGCAGCACATGAAATCAGACAACGTCAAGCTCGGAAAATACCTCAACCTGAAGCTTTGGGAGCACGGCATAAAGAACCCTGCCATGAGGATAACGGTCGTTGCCAAGAAAGACGACAAGGGCACAGTGACAGCAGAACTGCCTAACATCCCGGTGAAGAAGCAGAACGAAAAGAGTCTCAAGGCAAAAGAAAAACAAGGGAAGAAGGCAAAAACACAAGAGCAAAAAGAGACTAAAGCTACAGCAGCGACAACTACGGCAACAACTGCTATGGCTGCAACACCAGCAC
>CAZBFZ010000152.1:0-2083 GCA_964491245.1 uncultured Methanosarcinales archaeon | reverse complement strand
ACAAGCAGCCAAGCAGGGGGCTTAAAATCTTCATAGCGCGGTCAAAGCACCAGAGAAAGCTGGACATAGCTGCCAAGATTGCAGAGAAGCTGCACTCGCCAAAGCCCGCAGTTCTTTCTGGCACGCTGCCCTTCCTGAGGCTGATTTTCTCGAACGAGAAAGACAGGGCAAAGCTCGATAAAATGGCTTCCGAGCTCGGGCTTGAGCAGGAAGAGGTTGAGTGGCTCACGAGGCAGAGTTTTTAGTTCTATTTGAAAAAGTTTATATGCTGGAAAATAAGGAAGACAGTAAATGCCGGATTTAGTACCGTACGAGCAGCAGCCACAGCCAACACAGCCTCACATAATAAGGTATGCGATTGACTTCGGCACAGGCCCTATAAACGTCGTATTAGGCGATTCAGGCATTTACGTAACACCTTTAGATTCAACAAAAATAGAACCACAACAAATTGCAACCATTCTGGCACATCTTCTTTTCATGCTAAATCAATTGCCACAGTCAACGTATCAAGCATTTTCAGAAGGCATTAACCAGCTCATATATTCTTTAAGTGACCAAGTGTCAGATCTTAGCTCCCTCGAAGAGGAAGTAACCTCATCGTATCGAGGCGCAGTCGGATGGAATGATCTGTCAAAGATAAGCTGGGCATCAGGAGAAGAATTAACACTTGCCTTGCGGAGCTTGTACGAAATAGTTAACAGTGCAAGACTTCAACTTCCCTTGCCGTTAAAATTTGACGAGCCTGCAGAGCTCAAAAGCCTGCCTTAAATCTTCTGCACGTCTTCAGCCTTTGGGCCCCTGTCGCCCTGGACAACCTTGAAGGATACCTTGTCCCCCTGGGCTATGGTAACGCCCGGCTTTATGCCGCTGCTGTGCACAAAGTATTCGCTACCGTCATCTGCCGCGATGAAGCCAAAGTGCTTTGCTTCATTAAAGAATTTAACAGTTCCATCTACCATTGTGACCTACCTCCCTTGTAAAACTTTTTGACACAGGCCGGGCAATAATTTCCCGAAAAATGGCCCTTCGACTTGTCAACAACAAACCTCGTCTTGCACAGCCTGCACATCCCAACTATCTTGTAAAGTATCTTTCTGGGCTTTGCAGGCCTCTTTGCTTTCATTACTATAGAGAGTTGGGCTTCTTTTCTTAAACCTATTGTTTTTTCATGTGCCGGTTATGCTGCGCAGCAGCTGTTCAGCAGAAACCTCAATTCTGCCCTTTCCTTTGCCAAAAACCCTGTTGCCAAGGCCGAAAAGGTGGATTTCCGTTACCTTGCAGCGGCTTTTTCTGCTTTTATTAACCAGGGCTGCCGCCTTTAAAGCTGAGGCAAGGCTGTTTTTGGCAAGCCTGACTGTTGCGCTGTAGGCTGCCAAGGGGCTTTTCTTCTCCTCTGCAGCAAGTTTTTGTATAAAAGATGTGTCTGTGATAAAATCAGGCTTTTCCTTAGCCGCTTTTTTGCAGGCAGCAGCCTGAAAGGGGACAAAGACGCCTAGGCTGATGCTGCATTTTGTTCGGTGCTTCAGGGATAGTCGCCGCAAAACTTTAACCAGTCTGTGGCTATTGCTTGGAAACACAGGCTGGGTGTAGAAAACAGTTGCGCCCGCAGCTGCCTTTTTTGCCGCTCTTTCAGCCTCGTTTTTCCTTGTGAAAACAAGGGCAGCTGCAACCCTGAACCTCTTCTTGTCAATGATTCTTATCAGGTCAAAAACGCTTATGTCTGCTGCAGAAGCCTTGTCACCAGTCACCGCCAATACTGTTTTAATTTCTTTTATCGCTGCCGCCGCTGCCAAAGCTTTTTTAACACCAGCCGCTGTTTTGAAGCCGCGGCAAACCTGAATGCAGGTTATGTCCCTGCAGCGTTTTGCAAGCTTCTTCGCAACTGCGAGAGGGCTGGTTCTGGAATCGTAGTAGTGTGGAACATAATAGGAAGATATGCCTTTGACAACATTCGCAGCTGCAGCCTCTGCCGAAAACCTGAGCATAAAACAGGGCTAAAACCGCAAACAATTTATACCTTTCTCTAAAGGGTAAGCTGGTATGGCAGAGGAAAAGAAACAGCCCCAAACTAAGCAGCCGC
>CAZBFZ010000151.1:0-2093 GCA_964491245.1 uncultured Methanosarcinales archaeon | reverse complement strand
GAAGTGCTCACCCTGGGCCATCACGAGAACCTTGAGGATGTTGAGATTCTAAACAAGAAGGGGCAGGTTGTTGCCAAGGTGCCTCCAAGCCAGATTCAGATAATGGACCTCGTAAGCTATGAGACGATAACCGCGACTGTTGACAAGGAGATGTTTGGCAAGATAAGCGAGGGCAGCATCGTGACTTTCATCGAGCTTCAGGGCAAGGTCATCATTGTGGAAGTGAGGGAAGCGAAGGAGTAGCGCTCAAATCCCGAACGACGCTATCAGCTCTTTCATTTTCCTGTACTCTGTGAGGAACTGGTAGCCCTTCGCGGTTAGCGTGATGAGTTTCCTGCTTTCCTCGTTATCGGCTGAGTCTATGCTGAGCAGGCCCTGCTTTATCAGGCTCTCCATGTAAAGCTTCAGCCTGGCATGGGAAAGGTTTGACTTGTAGAGCAGCCGTGTCGGCTTGATTTTGCCGTGGCTTTCCTGCACGGAAAGCAGTATGTCGAATACTATTTCCGGCTTCCCCCTTTTTGACGTCATCTTTTAAGCACCAGCAGCATATTGGCAAAGAGGAGCAGGTAGGCAAGCACCCTGAGCGTACTGCCAATAAAGTAGAAACTGATTGATTTCAGTATCAGGAGGAACAGCAGCTCGCTTACGAGCAGGATTGCAAATGACGCGAATACGAGAAACGTGTTCATTGTCCTTTTCTTGAGAAAGTTTTCGGATGTGTGCAGCAGCACGAAGAAGAGGAGCACTGCCGGGATGACGTGGGCTGTCAGGTAGGCGTTGGAAGTTGATATTGTTAAGAGCGCAATTAGTATGATGAGCAGCGCCACAACCCTTTTGCTTCGGATTTTGAAGAAAAGCGCTATTAGGAAAACATACCCTGAAGTCGTGAGGAATATTGAAAGGGCAAGGGCAAGTGCCTGCAGTGAGGTCATGCTTTGGAGAACAACGAACCTTGGGTTGTAGGTCAGCTCAAACTTCACTAGGTAGTCAAACAGCACCCTTGACAGGAGGCCAAGCGCGATGAGGAAGAATGTTGAGGAAAAGAAGAGCCCTGTCCTGTCCTTGGTAAGAAAGTATCCCTTCAGGGCATACCCTGCTATGAAGAAAGCGACGAGTGCGGAAACAAGGCCGAATGCCAGGTCAATGGTGTAGAATGAGTGTATGCCCGCAATGCTGACCATGTGTTGCTGCCTCCCTGCAGAAAAGTGAAAACTTTCTTTAAAAAGATTGTGAACATCCAGTCCCGACTTTTCCTTCACAATTTACTTATTAGAAAACACGATGAGTGCTGCAGCCAAAACAAACCCAAATCGTGCAAAAGCACGATTGGGCCCATTCGCAAAAGGCGAATTGGGAATCTGAGGTGATTGCCAATGTACCAGGAGACTTATGATGAGGAAGGCGATGAGTGGGTTGAGCAGCTGCTTGAGGACGACGAGCTGAGCGAGTGGGAAGCCGGCTTCATGAAGGGGTACAGGGAAGCCGAGAGCGAGGGTTTTGAATAAAAGGAAGCTTACCGCTCCACAAACAGGTAGTGCTTCTGCACTTCCGTTATTTCCAGCAGGATCCTTTTCTCAATCGCCTTTTCAGGGTCGGGCATGAGCTTCAGCCGCTCTCTCATTTCCTTGAAGCTTTCAAATAGCTTCTGATCCCTTGATTCAACAAGCTCCCACATCCTCTTCTTCCCCATTCCAGGCAAAAGCTCAAGGCTGTGCATCCTTGTGCTTAACGGCTGGGCTGTGTTGAAGAAGCTTACAAACCTCTGCTCATTCGCCTTCACTATGTTGGCTATCACAAATCCCAGTTCTGCCTTGGCGGTTGCCGTTAGCTTGGAAGGGGGCAGCCTGCCGTTTATGTGGTGTATCTTGTCGCGCTTGCCTTCGCCGATGTAGACCTCTTCATACGGCTGCAGGGTGACTTCCTTCTTTGGAACGAGCTCTAGAAGCACGAAATACGTCTTACCTATGGCCTGCACTATTGGCGTTTTCATGTAGCCAGGCCTGGAGTCGAACGGGTAGCCGTTTGGCAGGAAGTCCAGCACTATGGCATATTCTTCCCTCATCTTCTGCTGCTCCATTCCCCACCAACTCCGA
>CAZBFZ010000150.1:0-2096 GCA_964491245.1 uncultured Methanosarcinales archaeon | reverse complement strand
TGTATCTCCACTACGTCCTTGTCAGCGAGCTTATGGTCTATTTTGAACTTCTGGCCTGGGAACTTGGCTGACCTGCCCCATATCTTTGCGAACTTGAACTTCATTACGAAGTCCCTGTGCAGCTTTTCGCACACCTGCTTGACAGAATCGCCTTGCTGCATGATGAGGGGCTTTTCAAGGTCGGGCTTTTTCCCTGCCTCTTTGAGGTATACCCTGATGAGGTTGAGCTTGTTGTAAATTGAGTCCTTTAGCCTGTCCAGGTTGACGTCCTTCTCTGCTGACACGAACACGACATCCTCGTTTTTGTCGGTGACTGTATTGCTTCGCAGCTGCATCTGGAGCTGCCTCATGCCTTCCTGCGTGAGGGAGTCAATCTTGTTCACCACGATTATTGCGGGCATGTATTTCCTGTTTCCCTCGAGGTTGTCAATGAGCTGGTCTGCTGTGATGTCTTCCCTTATTACCACGTCAGCGCTTACTATCCTGAACTCGTTCAGTATTGCCTCTATCGTCTTCTCGTCCAGCTTTGTCAGCTTTGCGGTTGCTGCAATGTTTAGCCCTCCCCGGTCTTTCCTCGTTACTGTTATGTGTGGAGGCTTCTGGTTGAGGCGTATGTCTGCCTCTTCGAGCTCTTTCTTCAGTATGTCTACTTGTTGTGCAGTGAACACGTCAACCATGAGGACTGCGAGGTCAGCGTTCCTTGCAACGGCTATGACTTCCCTTCCCCTTCCCGAGCCTGAGGCAGCGCCTTTTATCAGGCCTGGCATGTCGAGCACCTGTATCTTGGCTCCTTCATGCTCCATTATTCCCGGTATGCATGTCAGGGTTGTGAAAGCGTAGGCGGCTGTTTTTGACTCCGCATTTGTGATGTGGTTGAGAAGCGTGGATTTTCCTACCGATGGAAATCCTATCAAGATTGCAGTGGCATCGCCGCTTCTTCTTACCGCGTAGCCCTCGCCCTTCTTGCCGCTTTTGGACCTGGCTTCCTGCTTCTCCCTGAGCCGGGCTATCTTTGCCTTCACCAGCCCGATGTGGTGCTGTGTGGCCTTGTTGTACTGGGTCTTGCTTATTTCTTCCTGAAGCGCCCTTATGTCCTCTTCGTAGCTTGGCATAAGAAGAACTGAAAGCTTGCTGCTTTTAAGCCTTTTCAAGCATGCTTACTATGTTCCAGATTTGTGTGCGGGTGTAGCTTTGGAGGTTAGAGTCTTCAGCGACATCATCAAGTATCTGCAGCGCCTTGTCCACCCTCATTGATAGCTCTGCCTTTTCGTCCTTGAGTGCCTGGATTATCTGCTGGACCTTTTCCTTGACGTTTTTCGGCACTGTGCTGTCTTCCTGAAGCTCTGAGATTGAGGCGATTATTGCCGTCACCGTCTGGGCTTTGTTTCCTGCGAACATTTAAATCACCAATTACTTGTTCATTGATGCAATGATTTCTTTCTGGAGCGAGGAGGCCTTTTCCCTTGTTCTCGTTTCCTGCTTCTCGAGGGAGCTTATTCTGAGCTCTGTGGTCTCTTTCTTCTCGTTGAGCTCTTTTTCCAGCTCCTCTTTCTTGGTGAGGACCATGATGTTTCCCACTATCTTGTAGGCCTCTTGTGTTCCCTGAATCTCCTTCAGCGCTGATTCTGTTTCCATGAGCTGGAGCTGGAACGCCTGCTTCTGCACCAGCAGCTGCTGCAGCGCCTGCTCGAGCATCTGGAGCTGCCTTACCTTTTCCTGCATCGCTTCCGGTATTTCTGCCATTCTCATTCAATTTTCTTTACTTTTTCTATGACTGTCAAAATCTTTGTTATCGAGTTCAAAGCAGTGCGGAGCCCTGTGCTGTCTTCTGCATCAACAGCGAATGTTGTTCCGTTGCGGCTTTTCCTGATTTTATAGCTTGCCTTGTCCTTTATCTTCCTGTCCTCGGCAGCAAATACCTTGCTTATCAGCTCGCTGTCGCCTTTTACGCTTATCAGTGAGGTATATTTCATCGCGCTTTTATCTTGGTTGATACCCTTCTTGGCTTGTAGAGAATTTTGCTTCCGCAGTATGGGCACCTCACCTTCTTCCTGAGGTAGTCTGTTGATACTTTCTTGTTGCACTCAAAGCACTTG
>CAZBFZ010000149.1:0-2109 GCA_964491245.1 uncultured Methanosarcinales archaeon | reverse complement strand
ATCTGACTTTGAATCAACAGCAGCCTTGCACGCATCCTCGCAAAGCTGAAGGAATCTCTTTGGGTTTTTCCCGGACATCTTATAAAGCTTGCGGATGGCGTCATCGCCAAGGATGGCCGAAGAGCCAAGGCGGTGCCTGACAATAAGCACGGCATCGCTTTCGTTAAGGGCCGAAAGCCTGACAACCCTGCTGCCTATCCTGTCGGCAAGCGCTGGCGACAGGCCTGCTGACTTAAAGCTGTTTCCGGCAAAAACAACGGCGCCAATGTGATTGTTATCGTAATGGTACTTCAGCATACCCATCACGGTTGGCGAAATAGCGGCCATTTTTGTGTTATCGATAAGCAGCACAATATCCCTGGGCGTTTTCCCAAAAAGCCTGTCAAGGAATGAGGTTTTTTTACGGATTATCGACCTGACGTCCAGTTCCCCCTGAGAGCAGTCAACATAAGCCGCCCTGCCCCCAAGCTTATCAGCCAGCTTCCGGAGCAAAACGCTTTTGCCTGAGCCGAGAGGGCCTTCAACAAAGCCAGCGCTTCCGGAATCAACATAGTATTCAAGCTCCTCCAAGGGCCCCTCAAGCCCTACAGCGTATTTAGCCGAAGCCTCAAGGCTGGCATCAAATGGATTCGAATCAAACCCGAGTTCCTCAAACCATTCCATGACCTTCAACCCTTTCAAATCATACTGAATCAAACTTTCTGGTTAAGCTGCCCATATGCCTGCTCGCGGTAATAACCTGCCTTTTCAAACAACAGCTTTGCCTCTTCCTCATTGCCTGCCTCGTGGAGCTTTGCAGCTTCTGCATGAAGGGATTCCGCCTTTCTGAAGTTTCTGGACGCAGTGCCCCTAAGCCTTCTAAAAACAAAAATAACAGCTGCAATAGCAACTGCCACGATGACTATCTTTGCCAGAAGCGGCAGCGAGCCGAACTTGCCAAAAACGCCGCCAGCAAAAGCAAAAACAGAGCCATTGCCTGAGTACTGGCGCTTAAGGGCTGTAACCGCTGGAGCATCAAGTGAGCTGCTGCTGACATTGCAGCCCGAAAATGCTCCCTTTGAGCACTGGCACTCCGAAGACTGCACATCGTAATGGCAGCTGTAGAAAAAAGTGTCCTTTGCATCGCTGCGCTGGCACTCATACCTGTAAGCGCAGTCAGAGTTAAGATGGGCCACTGTAGCTTCATCAAAGTTAAAGGCGTTAAGCTCGCCGTGGCTGTTCTCAAGCAAATGGGCAAAAACCAGCTGGGGCAATAAAACGCTCGCCATTGCAACCACAGTCACGTAAATTATAATGCTAGCCATCAACATCCCTTTTTCACATTTTCACTGATAAAGACGCAGCAAACTACGCCCTTGCGACTAAAACGCGATTTATAAATTTTTAGATTTTTGCGTCTGAAACTGAACAGAAATTTACCACTGCAAAAGACAAACCAGACAAAACTACCGCAAGCAGTAACAACTCACAGCAATTGCCGCAGGTAATCACGCTTGTTGCTGCAGCCTTCACTTTTTGCCAGTTTCTCCATAGCCTTGTCAAAGCCAGAGCCGTACTGCGCAGCCAATTTTGGCCTGAACGCGATATTTTTCGGCAAACCGGCAGCTGCAGCTATTTCTCGTAATATCAATTTTTTTTCGCTGCCATGAATTTTCCATTCCGGTTTTGCCCTCATCGCGGCAACAATGACGCTTTTATCAAGGAAAGGAGTCATAGCTGCCGCCTTAAAGCGCGATGCAACAGCGAAATCCCGAAGGAAGTCACGCTGCCACATTTCCTTCAAGCCATTCCAGCATTCTGCATGGACATCTTTTGCAACAGCATGGCGCTGGTAGCCAGCAAAAATCTCCTCAGAACCCAAACCGGTAAAGACTACACTTATCTTATTCGCTGCTGCCAGCTTCAACGCTGCAACCTCTGTTGCGGCAATCCCCACCATTACCGGGTCGTCAGTTTTGAGAAGCTTGACCGCTTCCCTTATTATTTTCCCAGCAGCTGCAACGGTGAATTCTTTTGAAACCAGCTTCAGCTTTAATTTTGCTGCCGCATGCCTTGCTGCCGCCAGGTCCTTGCTGCCGGTGATGCCAACGCTGAAGCACGGAAACCTGC
>CAZBFZ010000148.1:0-2116 GCA_964491245.1 uncultured Methanosarcinales archaeon | reverse complement strand
GTTCTGCGGTTGTGTCAGGGTGTACAGCGCGCTGTAGCCTCTTTGCCTGGCTTCCCGCACGCACATTTGTATCAGGCCTGTTCCCAATCCCTTGCCCTGGTGCTGCCGGCTTACGGCAAGCGACCTTAATTCGGCCATTCCATCGTATTCCACGACAGAGCTGCAAGCCAAAACCTTCCCTTCCTGTTCCGTAACGTAAAACAGCCCTTTGTTTATTGAGCTTGAAATATCCTCTTCGGTTAAGGGGATTAGCTGCCCGCTTCCATCGCTTCTGAACGTGAAGGCATTTACGAGCTCAGCTATGCCCTGGCTGTCCGAGGCAACAGCTTTCCTTACAACTACCGCGAGTGTGCTGGTCTCTATTGTCATGTGTTTAAGGAGTCAGGCTTGCCTTATAACCATATCGCCCAGCTTAGGACAAAATTAAACAAAAATGTCTGAAAAGAAACATTTATTAACAACGGCGGCTAAACGCCCGCTATGAACATCACTAAGCTGGCAGAGCACTACATCGAAAACCACCCAAGCGTCAAGGACTGCGTAAAGAGAAGGATGATTAACTACTCACAGCTGTCAAGGCAGATAATTAGGGAAAGCAGCCTTAGAGGCGGTGACTTTGATGCAGTCCTGATAGCTTGCCGCAGGTATTATCGGAAAATCTCAAAAGACGGCATTTTGGAGGACAGGATCGTTGCCATCCTGTCAGAAAGCAAGCTTGAGGTTAAGAACAAAATAGCGGTAGCCGTTCTTTACAAGGACGTCTTTTCCGAGAATCTCATTGAGGTTGAGAAGAAGGCAAAGAAGCGCAGCGAGGTTTTTTATGCAATTGAGGGCTCTAGCGCAATCACACTTGTTGTTTCAGAAGGGCTTCTTGAAGAGGTGAAAGCAGCTTTCAGGTCAGGCGTCAAAAAGTCATGGAAAGGCCTGGCTTTGGTGATTATCAAGAGCCCCGAGGGCGTGCAGGACACCACTCCGGGCTTCCTTTCCTTTCTGACAGGCAAAATCAGCCAGCAGGGCATAAACATCCTGGAAATCATGAGCTGCTGGTCTGAGACGCTTTTCGTTGTTGCTGAGAAGGACATAGCAGGGGTGCTTGAGGCGCTGAGGTTCTCCACATAACATTTTTAAACATTTCAAAGCAGCCATTTTCTTAATGGTAGACGACTCAGTTGTCCGTGAAAAGCTCGAGAAGGGCTATCTTCGCATTAACACCGTTATTGAGATAGTTGGCTCTCCAAGGGAGCACGTTGAAGACACCCTGCGCTTGGTGCTGAAGCAGCTGCGCGAGGAAAAGGGCGTTGACGTGCTTGGCGGAAAGGTGCACGAGCCGAAGCCGCAGGAAGGCAGCCCGTTTTTCACGACTTTTGCCGAGCTTCAGGTGCTCGTCAAGGATTTTGCAACCCTGGCTGGGCTGTGCTTTAACTACATGCCTTCTTCTGTTGAGGTTGTTGAGCCTGCGCAGTTCAAGCTCGCTCCTGTCGACCTTGCCCACCTGTTCAACGACCTGCTTGGCCGCCTCCACGAGATTGACATGAGGTTGAAGAACACAAACGCAGCCAACATCCTGCTCGAAAAGAACCTCTACAACCTGCTCAAAAATGCTGTTTTGGTCATGTTAAGCTCTGGCTCAAAGACCTTGGGTGAGCTTGCAGTCAGGGTTGGCATCCCGGAGCAGCAGCTTGAGCCCTTCCTCGCCAAGTTCGCGGAGGAAAAGGTGCTGAGGAAGGACGGGCACCATTACACGGCCATTGTCAGGATGTAAGGCAATCAAAGCCCGAGTCAGCCGAAATTTCTTTTCTCAAACTAAAACTTTATTAATCGTTGCTGCAATGACTTAAGGCTGAAACTGAAGTGCCGGAAAACCAAACGCAGGACTTGAGGAAGCAGCTCGAAGCGGTTTTATTCGCATCTGGTAGGAAGATGGCTGTTGACGAGCTTGCGCGGCTGTGCCGCACCACCCCTGCAATAGTCCAGCAGCAGCTGCAGGAGTTAAAGGCGGAGTACGAAAATAAGGATTCCTCCTTGCTGCTGATGGATGAGAGTGACGGCTGGAAGCTGACAGTCAGGGAGCAGTATGCCCCTGTTGTGCAGAAGATTGTTGCCGAGACCGAGCTTA
>CAZBFZ010000147.1:0-2136 GCA_964491245.1 uncultured Methanosarcinales archaeon | reverse complement strand
TTTTTATCAAGTTGTTTCATAAATCTCTTGGTTACTTATCTAATAAGTCTAACATAATCTACTCCTGCGAAATCTAAATCCCCACCATCATAAAACACCTTGCCTGATATACGCACCTTCGCCACCTGTCCCGAATCCAAGAGAAGCTGTCTGACCTTTTCTCTGTCAAATTTTACCATAAGGTCAGTTGTGCCATCATTATCGTAATCACCGACCACAGTGGGTTTTTCTTTAGAAGGTACAGCGCCATTTAACATAATAGTTGCTCTGTCTATATTTTCAGGCACAAAGCCGCGAGGGAGTTCAATATATGCTGTGATAACACCCTTGCTTTTAAGATTTAATGTGTCGGGGTCAATGTCTATTTTTGTTTCTGTCTGAAGGATAAATTCGTTTCGTGTGAGCGTGCTGTCTGCAACGACCTCCTTTTCAAAAACTTTATCGCCATCAGCATCTATGTGCAAAATTACACCATTGCCGTTTTGTTGGATTTCTCCCCAATCAACCGTGTACTTATGCACTCCATTAACTTTAATCGGTATGTCTATAGCTTCAAACAGGAGGACTACGCCCTCTTGTACGGACATTATGGTAACCCCATACGTGCCGTCGGCCGTCCCGACTAGTTCAAAAGAACTTCCATCGGACGGTAAAATAATAGTTACAGTCTCGCTCTCTCCATCATATACGGAATACGGGATTTCATTTTTTACAGAACCATCCACTACCCCCGCTATCGCTCCCCGGGAATCAATCACCCGAATTTCGACGGGACTATTAATATCGACAATAAGCCTGTCCGGAAATTTTTGTTTATATTGCTGGAGAGCATCTAAAATCGCTTCTTTCACGGCGTTTTGTAATTCTTCCAGCTTCGCCGTTGATACACCGCTTGCCCCCCAATCGGTACCATACCTCTCCCACATATTTTTAAACTCCTCTTCATCCTCATCCGCAAGAACGGACGAAAAAGCACTTTCATCATCTTGTCGCGCTTGTTGCCAGCAATATGGGTGATCGCCGCCACCGGAGAGGCCGGGTCCCCGCTGCAAACACGCAAAATAAGCGGCTAGTCTGTTTTCGTAGGTTTGTAATTTTGCTGTGTTGTCGAGGTCTCGAATCCCTGCGTATGTTTTGTATGCCAACCACGCAAGATTTACACCGCTTCCCGAAAGATTAGCCGCGTGTGTTTCCTCAAATCCTTTGCGGATAAGCATTTCCGCCATAGCAACTTTTGTTCCGGCCTTTATTGTTTCCTTAAGAAGCGCTTCATCAACAGGATCTCCCGCGATGAGATCGCCAACAAGCGGAATCCACCTTACTAATTGTTCCCCTATTTGTTTGAACGTCTGTGCCGCCTGTTTAAGACCGATGCTGGTGTCTTGATCTCGTAAAAGTGCGTAGTCGGCCAACCGATATTCAGAAATTACGGTCTTAATTCTCCCTGCGTAGCTCATATTCGTCTCGGGAATCTGTTCCTCAAGCAGCGTCACAATATCTACAGCTGTCACATAAGGCGCAAAATCGGCAAAACGCTGGTCCTCTTTTAACCAATCAAGCGGACTGCCTGAAACTGAACCGTTTACATCTTCTCGAAGCCATTTGTCTATCTTCTCGAACTTTCTGTATGACGGAAAGAGAACTTTGAATGGGCTATCAAGCAAAATGTCTTTCCAAAGCTGCGTATTGGCCGCGTTTTTGAATGCAAGCGCAATGAATCCGGCAAGATCGCCCTGCGGCGTATCCTTAATGACGAGCAAGGTCGTAAAATCAGCTTGACCGCCTTTATCATCGGTAACCCGCAGAGTGATGTCATAGGAACCGCCCAGTGGCCAACGCACGGATACGGTCGGCGATTCAAAAGAATAATCATAGTCCCCGTCTGCGTCAAAATCCCATTCATAAAGAATGATCCGGCCGTTAGTATCCGATGCCGATGACGCCGAGGCGTCAAAGAATACTTCCTCACCCGCTGCCGGATTGCTTGGTTCAAAAGTGAATGAAGCCAGCGGCGGCTCGTTTTCGTTTACCGTAAATCGTTGTTCTTTTCCTCCTGCCACGCCGTCAAGGATGACGCCTATTCCCCCGTCTGACGCTTGAAATCGGTAGCGGTATATACCTGTCGGAAAGAGTTTT
>CAZBFZ010000146.1:0-2155 GCA_964491245.1 uncultured Methanosarcinales archaeon | reverse complement strand
TGCCGTAGGTGATGTCGGCCGCGTAGGCTTCCTGGCGGGGCACCGGCCGCAGGTGACGGTATTCCACTTTGAACACACCAGTGGTGTCAGGAGTGCCGTCGGCCGCCTCGCCCTCATTGCCCGCGATGCTGGGGTCGTAGCGAAACGCGCGCTCGTGCTGGATGCAGCCTACGGTGAACCCCAGCGCGTGGTAAACCTGGCCCATCCACACCGTGTCGCGCCGCACCAGGTAGTCGTTGACCGTCACCAAGTGCACGCCCTTGCCGGCGATGGCGTTGAGCGTCACCGGCAAGGTGGCCACCAGGGTTTTGCCTTCACCGGTGCGCATCTCGGCAATCTGGCCGCGGTGCAGCACCATACCGCCCAAGAGCTGCACGTCGTAGTGGCGCTGGCCCAGCGTGCGCCGCGCAGCCTCGCGCACCGCAGCAAAGACCTCCGGCAGCAGGTCGTCGAGGCTACGGCCGGCGGCGTGCTCGGTCTGCCAGCGCGCCTTCAGCCCCGCCAGATCAGCGTCCGACATCGCGCGGTAGGTCGGCTCCAGCGCGTTGATCCGCTCGACCACGGGCTGGAGTGTCCGGAGAAATCGGACGTTAGGATCGCCGAAAATTTTGGTCAAGAGAGACATCAAAAGAAAACCAATCTGGCCATCAAATCATTGCCCCAGCGTACAATAAAAATCGCGTTCCCGCAAGGGAGCGTGAAAAACGATTGTTTACCTACCGGCCCCCCCGTGTCAAATCATTTGAGAATGTAACCGTACGGGGATTCGTTGCGTCATTTGAAATGTTACCGTAGCCGGCGTTAATTTCGGGACCCGTTCGAGGTGCCGCAGCTGGGAAAGCCGGCGTTCAATGTCGCGCTTGAGCGCGGCCGGATTAAGGGTGGCGTACCAGGCGCGCAGATTTATTTTGGCCGCGTCCGGAATGTGCGGCGAGTCGAGCACGCGCTGGTACGGAGTTTTCGGGGTGTCGTAGCGGCGGCGCACGTGACCGCCGATGCGTTCTTTTTCCACCAGCTTCATCACCGGCTGAAAACAGTTCAGGTAGGCGCGCAGCGGTCCGCGGTAGAGCGCGTTGAGGTGATCGGCCGCGGCTTGACTTTCCAGCCGTTGGTAGCCGACCACCTTGCGCACATGGGTCCAGTTCTTCTGCTCGATGTGGGCGTTGTCGTTGCCATGGGATGGTCGGCCGCGCGTGAACGCAATCTTTTCCTCGAGGCAGTAGGTGAACAGCTGCCAGTTGATGAACTCCGAGCCGTTGTCCGGATCGAGGCCGCGCAGGGGAAAGGGCAGACGGCCCCGGATGCCCTGGAGCGCTCCCATGACCCGTTTCTGGGCTTTCCCCAGGATCGCGTCTTCCTCGCCCCAGCCCGTGGCGAGATCAGTGATGTTGAGGGTTGAGACAAAATCTCCGGCCGCGCTGTTGCCGCAGTGGGCAACCAAGTCCAGCTCGGTGAAGCCGGGCCGGGTTTCATCCCAGCGCGACAGGACAATGGGAATTTGTTTTTTCAAGAGTGACCCGGGTTTGGTCGTGCCGCGCAGCCGGCGACCGGCTTCGTGCCGGCAGCGCGCGAGCTTGCGGTCCATGGTCGGAGCGCTCATCTGGCGCAGGTGGCCGGCGACGCCCAACGGAACGACGAGCTCGCGGAACCGGGCGAGCACGGCAATCATTTCCGGCACCATCGGCTGCAACCGCTGGCCGCACGGGTAATCCAAAATCCTCCAGATTTTTTTCAAAAAGTACGTGTCCTCGTTCGTGTAGGTGCACCCGCGGCCGCGGCGCGGCGGTGGCGTCCGACGGAGCGGCGCGTTGAGGAGCCGGATGGCGTACTTGTCGTGGTAGCCGGTGGCGCGGCCAAACTCCTTGAGCATGCGGCCTTTCTCGCGTTTGGTCGCATGCCGGTAGCGGGGGTAGATGGCGGCGAGGTATTCGCGTCGGGCAGGCATAGACATGGTGGGCATAGGGGGCTGGGTTATGGCTCAAATCCGAGCTCCCCCATGGTTACATTTCTTATGATAGAACGATAGGCGCCATGGTTACATTTTAGATGATTCAATTCGGAGCGCTTGAAAAAAAATTTCCATTACGCTATACTGTTGATACGCTGCTAAGCCACAGAAATAAGCGTCGAATTTCTGCAAGATAAGTAACCGTAG
>CAZBFZ010000145.1:0-2158 GCA_964491245.1 uncultured Methanosarcinales archaeon | reverse complement strand
AAGGCCGGGACCCGGGTTCAAATCCCGGACGGGGCACTCCTTTTTCCTTGGTAATCTTTATAAGCTAAACGTAACGTTCTGCAGTTTTATGCCGGGAGTGGGCGATCCGGTGCGCCCGTCCGCCTCGAATGACCCACCTCGCCGCAGCGAGTATGGCTCAACCAAGAAAGAAAGCGGATTTCCGAAAGGATATCGGGGTTCAAATCCCTGTCCCGGCGTTCTGTTCATAAACTTTTTATAGTGATTTCAAGCCCAAAAAGCAATCATGGCAATGAAGATTATGGTCAGAAAAAAGGCTGCTGCGGAAGTGAAAGGAGCCAGGGCAGCGCAAGCTGGCCGTGAAAATGGCAATGGTAGCGGTGCAGTCAGCGCAATCCAGAAGGCGCTTGGCAACAGGAAGCTTCTGCTCTCGTTAGCTGTGCTTGTTGCAATAATTCTTGTTGTAACTAAGTGGCCTTCCCTCTTTGGGGTAGAGATTATCAAGAGAGAGATTTTTGACCGCTCCCTTGAAAAGCTCGATACCTGCAAGGGCGAAACAGACCTGGCTGCAAAGAACAGCTGCTACCGCGAGCTGGCTTTTTCAATGAACAAGACGTATTTCTGCAGCAAGGTTTTCAACTCATCAAGGATAACTGAGACATGCTTTGCCAAGCTTGCTGTCGACGCGAACAGCAAGAAGGCGTGCGAGCAGCTGCGCGATGTAAAGGTGAGGGGCTTCTGCCTGCGGGAACTGGCCGTGAACAAGGCTGAGCTGCCCCTGTGCGGGAACATTGACGACAAATTCTGGAAAAACAGCTGCTACAGCCAGCTGGCGCTGGTGCTGAAGAAGCCTGACCCGTGCAGGATGATAGAAGATGGCACGGAATCAGCGGACTGCTACCTCACCATTGCAAAGAACATAAGCTCGGGCCCGGCATGCGCCTACATCGCAGACCAGGCGAAGAAGGATGAGTGCTTCCTCGCTGTTGGCACTGCCACTTCAGACCCATTGCTGTGCGCTGAGATTTCCGAGCCTGCCAACAGGTGGACGTGCTACCACAGGATAGCGAAGAGCACAGGGAAAGGTGAGCTCTGCAACAGGCTGCCGACAGTCTTCAGGCAGAACTGCGTTGATGCGGTAAAAGCGGCCTTGGCGAAGTAAATCATTGCCCTGCCGGCTTTTCCTCAATTCTGCCGCGCAGGTAGGTACCGTAAGCCGTAACCAGCATGGCAATTATCACAGGGCCTATTACGAAGCCGACAATCCCGAAAAAGTTCACCCCCCCGATTATCCCAATAAGGACAAGCGCAGGGTGAATTCTGGCTTTTTTGGCTATTATCCTGGGCTTCAAGACGTTATCGATGCCGCTAACCACAAGGAGGCCGTACAGGAAGAGTCCAATGCCCCTCAGCAGGACCAGGTTGTCGCCTGAATAGTAGCCGTTAAGCATAAGCAGCACCGAAGCAGGCAGCCACACAGCGAACGGGCCCAGGAAAGGCACCAGGGAGACAACCAGGGTCACGATTGCCCAAATAACAGGGGAGGGCACTCCAAACAGGTAAAAGCCTACGCCTGCAAGCACTGCCTGCAGCACCGCAACCACAACCGTGCCGTAAATTACGGCAGACGCAACATGGTTAAACTGGTCTATCAGGGCGTCCTGCCTGTGCTTCTGAAGCGGGAAGCCGGCCTTGACCTTTTCAACGAACGCCTTCCCGTCCTTGAACATGTAGTACATTATGAAGAATATTATGAAAAGGTGAAGCGCAATCCCTGGCAGCGAAAGGAGTGTTTCTGTGGTCTTTCTTATTATGAACTCTGTCCCCTTGCCAAGCGAGTTCGTAAGAAGCGCCTTTACCGCGGGGCTTGCCTCCTTGATGCTCTCAGGAATCAGCTGGCATAACCCTCCGCGGTCGCAGATGGCTGACTTTGCACCGCCCTCAAGATACTGCTTGGCAATCACGAAAGAAACAGAAACCTCGGCTGAAAGCCTGTTTATGACAAAAAACGAAGGCACTGTAATCAGCAGCAGCACCAGCACGGTAACCAGCAGCGCAGAAACGGTCTTGCTCCCCAGCCTTGAATAAGCGAGCTTATAGACCGGGTAGAAGATGTAGCTCGCAATGAGCCCGGCCATTATCGTCCTTGCCAGCGAGCTGACAACAAGGGCTGCCAGCA
>CAZBFZ010000144.1:0-2162 GCA_964491245.1 uncultured Methanosarcinales archaeon | reverse complement strand
GAAATCCTGGTCATAACGAAAAACATCCCTGTGAGGGGTTATTTAAATTGTTTTTCGTGCTTTGCAGCGGTTTTGGTTATTCGAGGCGCACTCAAAAACATTTAAAAGGGCGCAGCGAATGAGTAAGCGGCATGAATGAGCTTTTGGAAGAGCTGAAAAAGGAGTGGAGGCCAAGCAACAAAGAGGCTTCAGAGGTTGAGGGAATAGCTGCTGCCTTTGTCAGGAAACTGGCCAGTTCGTTAAAAAAGGCAAGGATAAAGGCAAAACCTGTTGTTGGCGGCTCAGGAGCCAAGGGAACGTGGCTCAGGGGCATGCACGACATAGACGTCTTCGTGTGCTTTGACTACGGCAGTTATAAAGGCAAAAGTGGGGAGCTCAGCGAATTTCTGGCAGCGGCAATGAGGAAGGCATTTCCGAAGCATGAGAGGCTGCACGGCAGCAGGGACTACTTCAGGACCGCAAATCAGGGGTACAACTTCGAGGTTATTCCCATACTAAACATAACAAGGGCAAGCCAAGCGCTCAACATCACAGATGTTTCGCTGCTGCACTCAGGCTGGGTCAACAAAAAAATAAGCAAAAACAAGGCGGTTGCAGACGACATACGGCTCACAAAGGCATTCTGCAGGGCGCAGAGGGCGTACGGCGCAGAGAGCTACGTAAGGGGATTTTCAGGGTATGCCTGCGAAGTTTTGACAGCTTATTATGGAAGCTTTCTGCAATTAATCACCGCTGCCGCAACGAAATGGAAAAAGCAAATCCCTTCTGGAAAGAAAATAATCGTTGATGCCGAGAGGCACTACAAGGGAAAAGACCCGCTAAGTGAGCTTAACCAGGCAAAGGTGCAGAGCGAGCTGATAGTAATAGACCCTGTCCAGAAAGACAGGAATGCAACGGCAGCGCTAAGCAGCGAGGTTTTGGAAAAATTCGTTGATGCCGCAGCTGAATTCACGAGAAAGCCAGCCAAAAGCTTCTTTGAAAAGCAGGAGGTAACAGTTGAAAAGCTGCGGCAAAAGGCGAAAGGAAAAAAGCTAACCGTAGTTGAAGCAAAACCGCTTCCGGGAAAAGAGGACGTTGTGGGAGCAAAGCTGGTAAAAGCGTTTGAACACGTGCTGCTGCAGCTAAAGGAAAAAGGGTTCGCAGTTGCCGAATCTGGCTGGGAGTGGGATAAGAGCAGAAAAGGAAACGCCATGTTTTGGTATGTAATGCGGAAAGGAGCTCCCGAGCCAGAGCTAAGGTGCGGGCCGCCTTTGAGCAACAAGCAGCACGCTGACAACTTCAGGAAAGAGCACGCTGGAAAAGGCGGAAGGAAAATCTTTGAAAAAGGCGGAAGGCTCTACGCAAAGATAGAAAGGGCTTACAGGCAGCCGCAGCAGCTGATAAGCGCGCTGATTAGCGAGGACGCCTACCTGAAAGACAAGGCACGAAATTACGCGGTCAAAAGCTTTGAATAGAACAAAAATGAAGAAAAAGGGTAACATTTATTTTGTCGCGGCAGCTGCTGTTTTGCTTGCCGCGAGCTTCCTCTTTGATGGGGCTGCTGCAGCGCTGATTAGAAGCACGCAAACACAGCAAATCACGGCAGCTGTTGCGTTCTTCAACAAATACTTTGTCTGGATTTACGCTGCACTATTGGCCGTCACTTTTGCCGCCATCCTTAAAGCAACGCCTAAAGAGGATAAAGGAAGAAGGATATTTACCATGGCTGCTTCCATCATGGCGGCCATGGCTGTGACACACCTCCTGAAGCCGGTCATACACCGCTTAAGACCTGACGGGATGCTATTCATGAACCCGCTGCTTGGCAACATAGACTACGCCTTCCCAAGCGGGCACACAACGGCAGCAGCGGCAGGAGCATTCTCAGCACCGCAGGCTTTCAGGGCAGTGTGGCTTGCATTCACAGCTGCAACTGTGTTCTCAAGGGTCTACAGCAACGTCCACTTCCTTAGTGACACAGTTGCAGGGTTGATTGTTGCGTTTGCCGTAACAGCTTTTGTGAAGAGCAAGCTCAAAAAAGGCATCGCCACAGAAGACAAGACAGAGATTAGAAGGCAGATTATACACGCCATTGTTGGAATCGCCATGGCCGCATTTGTCTGGAAGTATTCCCAGTTGTGGCATGTTGTTCTTGCAGTTGCAGCTGCCGGACTGGTGCTTTC
>CAZBFZ010000143.1:0-2169 GCA_964491245.1 uncultured Methanosarcinales archaeon | reverse complement strand
ATGAAAAAGCTGCGGCAGGTGGACGAACTCACAATTTACGGCCCGGAAGCTGCAAAGCGGGGAGGGCTTGTCTCATTCAACATAAATGGAATTCATACGCATGACGTTTCAGCACTGCTGGACGCGCAGGGAATAGCCGTAAGGGGAGGGCACCACTGCGCAATGCCCCTTGCCAAGCTGCTCGGAGTTTCTGGAACAACCAGGGCAAGCTTTTACCTCTACAACACCCCAGAGGAAGTTGACAAGCTGGCTGAAGCATTGGAAACTGTAACCAGCAAGATGAAAAAATTCACCGCAGCCGCTGTAACCGCAACTAAAAGCAGCAAAGTGATGCGAAAATGAACCCAACAGACGCGATTGAGGACCTGTACAGGGAAGAAATAATTGACCACTACCGGAACCCAAGGAATTTTGGGGAAATGATGGATGCGGATGTCAGTTACCGCGACCATAATCCGGTCTGCGGCGATGAAATAACAATGCAGCTCAGGATGGAAAACGGAACTGTAAAGGAAGCCATGTTCACAGGCAAGGGATGCGCCATAAGCCAGGCAGCAGCATCCATGCTCACTGAAGAAGCAAGGGGCAAAAGCAGCAAGGCGGTCGTTGCAATGACAAAAGACGATATGCTTAAAATAGTAAGGATAAACCCAGGCCCCGTAAGGATAAAATGCGCCATGCTCGCTTTGAGGGCGCTGCAGAAAGGAATAATACAATACGAGGCAGAAAAATGAACGAGCTACAAATCAAAAACCTACACGTGGAAATTGGAGGCAAGGAGATACTCAAAGGAGTAAGCCTTGAGGCTGGCAAGGGCGAGGTAGTGGCTTTAATGGGGCCAAACGGAGCTGGCAAAAGCTCACTGGGCTATGCGCTGATGGGCCACCCAAGCTACAAGGTAACATCAGGAAGCATAGCTTACAACGGCGAAAACATAACGCAGCTGCCGCCAAATGAACGCGCTAGAAAAGGGCTGTTCCTCTCATTCCAGTACCCAAACGAAGTGCCCGGAGTAAGCATGGCAAACTTCCTCCGGACTGCGATAAACAGCCGCAGGGATAAGAAGAACCCTATGCCCGTTGGCGAGTTCATCAAGCAGCTGAGGGAAACAATGAAGATGCTGAAGATTGACGAGTCATTCATGCACCGCTACCTCAACGACGGGTTCTCGGGAGGAGAGAAGAAGCGTGCTGAAATACTTCAGATGGCAATGCTGAAGCCGGAAATGGCAATACTGGATGAGACAGATTCGGGCTTGGACGTTGACTCGCTGAAAGTCGTTGCAGAGGGAATAAACAATCTAATGAGCAAGGAAACGGGCGTGCTGCTGATAACGCACTACCAAAGGATACTTAATTACGTAAAGCCAAACAGGGTGTACGTGATGATGGATGGCAAGGTTGTGAAAAGCGGGGGAGAAGAGCTTGCGCACCAGATAGAAAGCAGCGGCTATGACCTTTTTACCGAAAAAGGTCAATCAAAAAACGAAAATGACAAAATACCTGCTTGAGCACGACAGGCCAAACTGCATTGGATGCGCGGCCTGCGCGGCAGTCAACCCGAAGCACTGGGAAATGAACGAAGACGGGAAGTCAGACATCATTAAAGGGAAGCACCGCGAGGACGGCTGGCAGGAGCTTGAGCTAGATGAGGAGGACTTTGAAAGCAACAAAGAGGCGGCAGAGGCCTGCCCGGTCAACGTCATACACCTGAAGAAAAAGGAGACAGGGGAAAAGATTATTTAGTTGCGGCAACAACTGTGATTAAAATGGAAGCAAAACAAGACCAATTGATAAAAAACGAGACAACCATAGGCGAGATAATGCTCAAGTACCCGCAGCTCGCCGACTTGATGGCAAATCATGGCATGAAGATGACAGGCTGCGGCACGCCATACCAGGAACAGCTTAAAGCTGCGGCAGCTGCCGCCATGGATGAGGAAAATTTCAGCTTGATGCTAAACGAATTAAACACTGCAGCAGCCAAAATAGACGCTGAAAAGCCAAAAGAGAGACCAGCAACGTTTGAAGTTACCGAGGCTGCTGTTGAGAAAGTCAAGGAGCTTATGAAAAAGCAGGGCGTTTCAGGATTTAATTTACGGGTTGAAGTAAAGCCGGGAGGGTGTGCCGGCTACAGCTACGACTTTTCGCTGGATGACGAGCAGAAAAG
>CAZBFZ010000142.1:0-2188 GCA_964491245.1 uncultured Methanosarcinales archaeon | reverse complement strand
AAAGACCCTTTGCAAAATAACTCATAAAAAACGGATTCCTCCCTTTCCGAATGATCTCAAGCCAGTTTTCTTGAAAGCATTCGGAAGTTGAGGATATTTGCCACGAACCGGAAGATTAAATTGTAATTGTGCAAGGAATGGCGGAAATTCTGGGAAAGAATCTGAAATTTCTTGAGTTGGGCGATGGTATTCTCAACTTTGATTCTGACTTTCCTCTGGACTTTGTTCCAACGTGTCTCCCTTCGGGAAAGTTTTGAGTGGCTTCTTGTTCTTTTGAAAGGAAGATGAACGAGAAGGTCGGGGAAATCTTTTTGAATTCCTTGATAACCGCCGTCAAAGTAAGCGGGCAGACCTTTGGGAATGTTTTGCGGCAGGTTGGACTTTTTGAACAGTGTGTAATCATGCGTTCTCCCGCCCCTGGTCTCTGACACATGGACAATGAACCCTTTGTTGGTGACAGCGATCTGGGTCTTGGCGGTAAAACGGCGCTTCTTGCCTGAATGGAAGGGCCTTCGTTTTCTGCCGTCTTTGGGACGAAGTATCGGCTGCTCGGTGGCGTCTCCGAGAATGCTATCAAGGTCAATGTCCGGCAGAAGCGCTCTGAGCTCCTCAATGGTTCTGATTTTCTTTCGAGACAGCCGTTCAGGCAGAGTGAACTTGTCGCGAAGCAGAGGCAGGACTCGTCCAATCGTTCGGGACACTGTACTTTCATCAATTCCGAACAGATATTCAAGGATAAGGTAAACAACGTAGAGACGGAGCCAGACCATAGTCAAAAGCAGTTGGTCTTCCAGGGTCTCCAGTTCCTGTTTTCTGCCTCCGCCCAGACCCCGTTTTCTTTTCGGATTCGCCTTGAGAAGCCGTTCTCTGTGTTGTTTCTGCCAATCGGAACGAAGAAGAGAAACCAATTGGTCAAATTCTGGAACTGTTAAGCTGGTAAAAGAGCGAAAACAAGCGGGTCTTTGCCGCAAAGATATGTACCTCATAGTGTGTTTATTGTATCATTCATTACCAAGAGCTTATTTTGCAAAGGGTCTTAATTACTCTAATTGTTCTAATGAATACCCAAAACCCAACTCAAAACCAAGATAAGTAGAGTATTGGGGTATTGGGATTTCTTTAGGATAATTAGGATAATTAGAACTCATCCCAAAACCCTTTTTAAGCTAATCATGGCGCACGCAAGATGAAACAAAGCGAGGTAATTTTCAAATTTTCTCACCCACCGAACCACGAGGCAGCGGAACCAGCCGAGCCACGCAAAGGTACGCTCCACAATCCAGCGGTGGCGGTATCGGCGCAGCTTTCTCCCATCCTGATGCGTTGCTTTTCGGTTCTTTTCTCGTGCGGGGATAATGGGCTCAATACCTTGCGCCGAGAGGAACATCCGAAACCGATTGCTGTCGTACCCTCGGTCGGCAATGAGGCACTGGGGAGTCCCGCGTACCGCAAGAGAAAGCCGTTCCGCCAACCGCACCTCCGCAGGAGTGGCAGAATCAAGCAACGCCCCGACGGGAATCCCATTTTTGTCGGTCACGAGCATCCACTTTGTACCCTTGCCCCGCTTGGTTTTTCCAACTTTGTCGCCCCCTTTTTTGCGGAAGCAAAGCTCCCGTCTTCGAAACACTCTCGCCAATCTATGCGCTCCGTCCGGTTCAATGTATGGAGGAACGCCGCCCACAGTTTGAGAAACAACCCAGCCGTAACCCACTCCTCGAACCGTCGGTGGCAGGTGGAGCCGGGAGCGAACCGCTCCGGTATCTCCTTCCACGGAGCTCCCGTCTTGAGTACCCAAAGAATACCGTTGAAGCACTTCCGGTCGCCTGTCCGCGGTCTGCCTCCTTTGGGCGACGTTGACACATACGGTATATGGGGAGCTACCACTGTCCACTGGCGGTCGGTAAGACCTTGCCATGCCATATGAAAAAAGAAAATATGATAATGCCATGATTATATCAGTTATTCAAGAGTTTTGGGACTGGTTCTAGGTCAATTAGAATAATTTAGTTTGTAATCTCCTTTTCCTTGCGCTCAAACGCCTCCTGTAGTTTCTTATTCTCCCCTTCCACCAATTTCTCCAGTTCCTTTTTCAAGCGAAACTTCTCGTCTTCGCCCATGCCTCCCGCTTTTTCCTTCGCCTCAACATCTTTGACTGTCTCATCCCGCGCTTTTCGCAGATTCACACGCG
>CAZBFZ010000141.1:0-2193 GCA_964491245.1 uncultured Methanosarcinales archaeon | reverse complement strand
ACGGCAGCGACAGCTTTATGCGCGATGTTCTGCACAGCGAGCTGAAAACCGACCTGGGCTTTACAGTAACTTCGGTTGCCAACATGAGCGGCCTCAGCGTCAACTTGACAAGACAGCACCCGATAGTTTACGGATTATCATCACCGCTGCCTTTCAACGCCACAATTGACCCGTTCCCTGACGCTGTGCAGCCTTACAACGGGAGCGTGGAGCTTGCTGCTTGGAGCGGGCTTGAAACTAAAGGCTCTGCTATTGTGGCTTATGAATCTGACGACGGAAAGCAAAAGTCGCTGCTGCTGCCGTTCAGCATTTCTGCATTGAACGGCTCAGATGCGAAGTCCCTTGCAGCGAATATGCTGAAGTGGCTGCTTGAGGATAGCACTGTTGATGTTGCGCCGCTGGAGATAAGATACGGTGGCGAATACCCGCTCATTGCCAAGAAAATATCGCCTGGTGGCTATTGCATAATGATGTGCTATCCTGTTTGGGAGATGTCAGGCGGTACCTGCAAGTTTAACGAGTGCGGCAGCCCGTGCAAGCTTGATAACATGACGTACTTTGTGAGAGAAGCAGAATGCGAGCTTGCGAAGCAGTACTACGAAAGCGGTTCAGGCAGCAGCGTAATTATAGAGGGCAAGCAGTTCGCAGCTACGGTACTGGTTGGAAGCAGTGAGAATCTTGCAAGCCCGCTGAAGGTAAGAGTGCTGATTGACGGCGGGTCAAATGGCGCAAGCGAGGGAGTGGCTGCGCTTATCCCTGCAGCCAGCGCCAATTACAGCTATAACTTCAGTACCACGCTGGAAGCAGGGCAGCACACTGTAACTGTGTTTGCCAACAGCGACTTATCAATAAGCGAGAAAAACTATGTCAACAACATAAAGGATTTCAGCCTTACTGTTTACCCGAAAGAGGCTGACTTGCTGCTTACGGGCCTCTCATACAGCTACAACGACAGCTTGGGCGCGATAGAGGCGCTGGTTAATGTTTCAAACTTTGGCGGTTCTGTGGCGAGTTCTGCGCTGAAAGCTTACCTCAACGGGAAGGAAGCGGCAAGCGCCAATGTTGAGCTTTCCGCTGGCGAGACTAAGCAGGTTGCGCTTGAACTGCCGTCACAGAAAGGCGTGCATGAGTTCAAGGCGGTGGTAGACGCTGACAACAGCGTTGCAGAGCACAACGAAACCAACAACCAGCTGCAGCAGAAGATTTACATCTGCAGCAAGGAGAGGGTTCTGGTGGTTGACGACGATGACGCAGCGTTCTTCTCCACGTCTGACCCGAGCAGCAGCGACGAATTCCTCGGCGTATTAAGAAGCGGCGGCTACTGCGTTGACGGTTGGGATGTGAAGGCAAAAGGTGTTCCCGGCAGCAGCGACTTAAGCGGCTTTAAGGCTGTTATCTGGACAGCTGGCGACTACTTCAACGGCACAATAAGCAACGAGGATGCCCTGGCTATTGGCAACTTCAGCGGCGGATTGTTGTTGGAGGGGTCAGACATTGGCCTGGACAGCGCCGGGAGCGGCTTGCTGCAATCAATTGCGGCTGCCGCATTCTCAAGCGACATGCTGCTTAACGAGTCGCAGAACGAGTCGCTTGTGCTCAAGAATCATACGATAACCGCTAACATAACAAACATCAGCATCAGCAAGGAAAAGTCGCCTTATCCCGATGCTGTTGAAGCTGCGGCTGAAACTGCTGATGTTGTTGCTGAGTGGCAGAGCGGCAAGGCAGCGATAACGGCGAGTGTTGGCAGCAGAAAAACAGCTTACTACGCTTTCTCGGTGGACGGAATAACAGATGCCGCAGCAATGGAAAAGCTTGTAACGAACACGGTTGAGTGGCTGCTCGTAAAGCCAAATAATGTGCCGATGCTAAAAAACATCACTGAGCTGGGCAGTGGAGATGCGGGTGACTTCTCAGCCGCAGCCATAAAAGTAACAATGAACGAAGGCCAAACCAAAAACTTCAGCGTTATTGCAGAGGACCCTGACGGAGACCCCCTCACCTACAAGTGGCTGCTAAATGGAACTCCTGTGTCTGACAAATACTATTTCGCCTTTTCGCCGAAGTACAACGAAAGCGGCAGCTACAACCTCACGGTAGTAGTGAGCGACGGCCAGGCAGAGGCGAGGGCAGAGCTGCTGGTAACCGTGCTTGACGTGCTTGATTGCGAGGCAGGAATGAAGCAGCTGTGCC
>CAZBFZ010000140.1:0-2201 GCA_964491245.1 uncultured Methanosarcinales archaeon | reverse complement strand
TTGCCCTTGCCGCTTCCATAACATTGTAGAATGCGTCGAAGTTGATTGACTTCCCTAGGCCCGAGTCTAGTTCAAAGCTTGGGTCGTTGGAGATGCACGCAAGGTGGATGATGGCATCGGAGCCTTTCGCTGCAGCCACTAATTTTTCCCTGTCCCGTATGTCGCCTTTTACTTCTGTCAGCTTTGGGTCTTTTAAGTCTTTGAAAACGTCGCCGTAGATGTAGAGGTCGTAAACAATAACTTCATAGCCCCCAGCCAGCAGGCTCGGGACTAGTGCAGAGCCAACATAACCGGCCCCGCCAGTGATAAGCACTTTTTTTATGCCAACAGGGTTAATTTTTATCACCTTTGCCTTTCCCAAGGTATTTGAACCATTTTTCAGTTGCCTTTTCTATTGATTTCTCATCCCAGAGAGGGGCGTCTTTCCAGTAACCGATGTTATCAAGCATAATCTTCACGCCTTCTTCAAAAGACACCTCAGGAGCCCATTTAAGAAGCTTTCGAGCCTTTGTGGTGTCAGCGTGCGTGCTTTCAGGCTCGCCAGGCCGTTTTGGGATGTTCACCGTCTTCCCGTCTTTTCCGCCTATTAGCTTCGCCAGGTAGTTTACCGACTGCGGTTTTCCGGTGCCGATATTGATGATTTCGCCAACCACATTTGATTCTGCGGCGATAAAAGCCGCTTTTGCAGCATCGGTAACGTAAGTGAAGTCCCTTGTTTGTGTGCCGTCTCCAACAATTGTCAATGGAAGGCCGTGCAGCTTCTGTGCAAGGAATACCTTAAAGACCGCCCCGTATGTGTCATTGGTTCTGGCTCGTGTTCCGTACACGTTAAAGTATCGCAGCGATACTACAGGAAGGCCGTAGAGCCTGTGCCAGAACATCACGCAAAGCTCTCCGACGTACTTTGTGAAGGCGTAAGGGTATTGCGGCCTTATCTCTGCGTCTTCCGGAGTAGGATAGCGGTCAGGAATGCCGTAGCACGAGGAAGAGGCTGCGTAGATGAGCTTTTTCACTCCGTACTTTCTGCAAGCTTCCAGCACCCTGATCGTGCCTGTGACGTTTGCCTCGTGGTATCTGAGAGGCTGCTCAATGGACGGAACGATATCTGCAAGGGCCGCCATGTGGAAGACATACGCCGCGTCCTTGAAGATGGTGTCGTCGAATTCCCTTGATAGGTCAATCCTGTGAAACTCATAGTTCGGATTGCCTTTGAATATGTCGATGTTGTCCTGCTGGCCGTTTGACATGTCGTCAATTGCTGCAACGCTATAGCCCTCGCTTAAGAGCAGTTCTATCATGTGGGAGCCGATAAAGCCTGCCCCTCCTGTGACGATGGCTTTCATTTTTTCATTCATAATGCCCGGTTAATTATGCGCTTTCTTAAAAGTTTCCATTATTAACCGTTAGGTTGAGAAATTGCGGCGTGTTCCTGTATCTTTTTCTGGAGATAATAAGTTACCAGGTGGTGCAGCATGTCGTGGCAGTCTTCAACCCTGCCATAATGGTTTGATTTGACATGAACGTGGTGGTCAACTATGCTTTTCAGCTTCCCCCCGTCAAAGCCGAGAAAGGCTATTGTTTTTGCCTTGAATTTTTTTGCCAGTTCAACAGCTTTAATGACGTTTGGCGAATTGCCGCTGCCTGTCAGTGCAATGACGACATCCCCTTCATTTACATAGTGGTTGAGCTGCTGGGAGAACATGTCTTCGTAGGAAAGGTCATTTGCGAATGCCGTCATTGTTGCAACATTGTCTGTCAGGGACATGACCCTGAAGCGTTTTTCCATGTGGTCGTAAACCCTTTGAAGGGTGCCTTTTGCTATGTCGCAGGCGAAATGCGATGCCGTTGCCGCGCTTCCGCCGTTTCCGAATATGAATATCTGCTTGTCGCCCTTCCACGCATCAAAAAGCACGTCCACTACCTTCTTTACGTCTTCAGGTTTTATTGTGTCAATCTCCTTTTTCAGCTGTTCAATGTAGCCTTTGACGAACTCTACCATCATTGTCCTCCTTTCATTGCAGTTCAGCGGCAGAAAGGGCACGTATAAAAATTTTATGATGCGTGTGTAACTGCCGGAGAAGCGGTGTTCACAGAAACCTTTAAAAATCTTCTTGTGGACTTGCTTAACTGGTATGCCAAAGTACAGGGTTCTTGTAACCGGAGGAGCTGGCTTTATAGGAAGCCACTTGTGCAGGTTTCTT
>CAZBFZ010000139.1:0-2214 GCA_964491245.1 uncultured Methanosarcinales archaeon | reverse complement strand
TTCTGGCTAGCGGAACATTCTCAAACACGCAGGGCGACTACGACTACAGGCAGTATATGTATTTTGACACTAACCCGGCAAATGCAAACCCTGGTGCTTCAATGTCAGTAGTCTATGCAGAAGACCCTGACACGAGCATTGCAGCTGACTACTTTTACGTCAAAAATAGCGAAGCGGTTGCCAGGTATGCGCTCGAGTTCACCGAAACAGCCAAGTCAGACGTAACTGACAGCGCAGGCAGTGTTTCTGCAACAGGAACTTTCCTGTGGAATTTTGAAGGCAAAAGCATCAAGATGCTCGGTAAGGACTGGGCAATTGTTAAAGCAAGGACAGATTATAATAGCGCAAGGCAGAATGCCGAGGTTGACTTTACCTTTATGGCAGGTGCTGTCAGGGACGTCCTTAGCGAAGGTGATACAAAGACTTACACTATTGGCGGAAAGGACTATGAGGTAACTCTGGACTTTGTTGGCTCAACAACCACAAAGTTTACCGTCAATGGCGAGGTAACTGACTCCCTGCAGGAAGGCAACACACAGACACTTAAAGATGGCACGCAGGTTGGCATCAGGGACATAATCTCGCAGGAATTTGCCGGCGGTGTCAGGAAGACAGAGTTCTACCTTGGAGCTGACAAGGTAAGGCTAAGGGACACCAACACGCAAAGCGCTGGCGGTGAGCAGACCCTTGAGGTAGGCACAGAATCAATAACCGGCACAAAGGCGGTCGTAACAGGTACAAACGCTACCAGTTCGTTCACGTTGGCATCTATCCAGGTGAACATGACTGCTGACGAGGATGCTTATGTACCGGCAGGCAAGAAGCTCAGCAGCCAGTTGAGAAGGCCACAAGCCCTTCTGAACAGCTGGGATATTCAGTACGACGGCTTAGAGCCTGTGGCAACTGAAAAGATAAAGCTGTCGCCATCCGGCGCAACCCAGTACTACCTGGAGTTCCAGGACGGTGCTGGCAAGAACGTGAAGCTGCCGATTGCCTATACAGCAGGCACTACGCAATTAAAGGTGGGCGACAACGACGACGATACCGTTCTCCTTGAGAACCAGTCCATAACAAGGAACGACTACTTTGTCTTAACCGACAGCACGCAGCAGGTTGGTGCGCGCAAGACCTACGGTATGAGGTATGTAAGCGCGCTTGGCTCTGGAGAAACAAGCCCGAAGATAGAGCTTCAGGACCTGGGCGGCGGAAGCAGGGTAGATGTTGATTACAAGGCAGCGACTGGTGCCGAAGGCGGTGCCACGGAAGACGCAACCCTGAAGCTTGGTGGAGGAACCTACAAGATATGGAACACCTCGGTTGACACGAGCACAAACTTCAACCTGCAGATTGACTTGGACGGCGATGGCACACTGGAGTCAACAAACGGAACAAACAACATGGGCAACGTCATAAACATCACAACAAAGGGCGGCGCGCAGATAGTGTTGGCGTATCACCCGAGTAACGCCACCAACCTTACCCCTGGCGGCCGACTTACGGTAGACGAGTCCGTTGCAGGTGTTGCAGCAGGAAGCATTATCTTCTCAGTGCAAACACTTGACGCCGATGACTACGACAACATCGTCCCAAGCCCTGTTGAGTTCAACATCTCAGCTGCAAGCGCAAAGGTTGACATTGCCGAGCACACAGCCACTGTTAACCTGAGGTACACAACGCCGAGCGCAGACACAAACCTCAGAAGGCTCTACACAAGCCTTGGCGCGTTTGTCGACTGGAAGACAGTCAGCAACGACCCTGACCTATTGGAAATAACCTACCCGCAGCAGACTCAGGCACTGCCAGTAGTAACTGTTTTAGCGCCTGGCGCAGAGGTCAGCAAGACCGCAGCCGCAGAGGCAGGGCAGGTTGTTTATTATGAGACAAACCCAATTGAGGTTGGCTCAGCCAAGCTTGCTACGGAAGTGGCTGACATAACAGCCCAGAATGCCATAGTTGTCGGCGGACCGTGTGCCAACGCGGCAGCTGCTACCCTGATGGGCAACCCTGCAAACTGTGCAGAAGGCTTTACCGAGGGCAAGGCAATGGTCAAGCTGATTGAGCATGCCAACGGCAAGGTTGCGTTGCTAGTAGCAGGCGCTTCTGCCATGGACACCAGAAGGGCAGCCAGAGTGCTTGCTGACTCTGCCAAGTGGAAGGATAAGGGCGTCCTGAAGGGCATGGAGGTTGAGGTTGCAGGAACAAGCTTCACTGACA
>CAZBFZ010000138.1:0-2221 GCA_964491245.1 uncultured Methanosarcinales archaeon | reverse complement strand
TACTGCAGGAACTGCGTTCTTGTCTCAGGGCCATACATTTCATTAGCCTCTATGACCATCGAGGCAAGCCCGCGCAAGCCAATCCCGAACAAGCCTCTGCGAGGCTCATCCGCATTACTTATGTCAACATTGCTCAATAATGCGAAATACCCCGGAATAGCCTGCAGCTCTGAAAAGTGGCTGTTAACCAAGCCTTCAATCTTTGATTTACTTGAAACGCTTTTAACAGCCGCATCCTGCAAGTCTTTCCTTATCCTAAGTGAGCCGTCCAGAAAATCACGCACTTCCTTGAATTTATCCGGGCCGATTTGTGGACTAACATATTCATCTAAAAGACTTCCCACGGCGTTAATTGCAAGAACTACAGGATTCACAAGAAGGTTTTGAGAGTAACCAAGGCTGGAGCTGTCCTTCAAGGCAGCAAAAAGGGGTGCCCTGCCCTCGTCAGCATAAAGCGACTTCATATCCTCCTTTAAAACAGTCAGCCTAAGCTCAATCCCCATAGGCGGAAGCATAAGAACGCCATTTATAAACCTTTCCTTTATCACCACTACCAAGTGAATATTGCACCATACAAAACTTTATTAATGGGCTTGACACTCTAGGCAATACGTATTCAACGAGAGTGCGTATTCGGTCCTTCCGCAACCGGGCTGTGAAAGCCTTGGGATGAACGGGAGCCACAATATGCACTCGGCCCGGTACAGAGTTACCCGGACAAGCTCGCTCAATAGCTGGCCAGGAATCCGGGGGTTAGTGTCGGGCAACATTTTATTTTATGATGATCATAATCGAACAAGATTAGGTTGGTAAGCCAAAGAACAAGATTAAAGGCACTAAGTGCCAGAAACTGTGACAAGCACAACTAACGTAAGTTAATAAGGAATAATAAGGCATTTGGCCTTGTGATTCACATTCATCCAAGTGAGTAGGGAACATAAGAGCGATAACGGCGATAGCAGAAAATTACACGGGTTGGTTGGTGATTAGCTGCCTGCTAAGGCCTGTTAACAACGTAAACTGCGCCGAATTGCAATCGCTAAACAACAACTTGGTTGTGGCTTGTTCTTGAAGCTGGCCTCGGTGCAAAACACTAAACACGAGGCGATTTGAAATGGGAAAGATAAGTCCGGTATCTGCAAAGTACATAATACACTCCACCATACAGATAGATGGCGTGGTTGACAGGCCTGATGTCATCGGCGCGATATTCGGCCAGACAGAGGGCCTTCTTGGCGCAGACCTTGAATTGAGGGAGCTGCAGCGATCCGGAAGGATTGGAAGGATAGAGGTAGACACCGAAACAAGAAGCGGCAAGACGGCTGGCTCAATAACCATTCCGTCATCACTTGACAAGGCAGAAACAACCATAGTGGCAGCCGCCCTTGAAATAATCCAGAGGATAGGGCCGTGCAACGCCAAGCTCAGGATTGAGAGGATAGAAGACGTCAGGGTGAGCAAGCGCAGCTATGTTGTTGAAAGGGCTAAGGAGCTCCTTAAGAACCTGATGGATAATGTCCTGCCGGACTCCCAGGAGCTTGCCGAGGAGGTATCGCAAGCAGTCAGGGTGATGGAAGTGGTGGAATACGGCACTGACAGGCTTCCCTCCGGGCCGGCTGTTGCTGACAGCGACGAGGTCATCGTGGTAGAAGGCCGGGCAGATGTCCTCAACCTTCTGAAGCACGGCTTCAAGAATGTTATAGGCATGAACGGCACATCTGTTCCTGGAACAATAGTCGAGCTCAGCAAAAAGAAGGAGATTACTGCCTTTGTTGACGGCGACAGGGGAGGCGACCTCATACTGAAGGAGCTTATTGACGTTGCCCAGGTTGACTTTGTGACGAAAGCGCCTGACGGAAAAGAGGTCGAGGAGCTTGAGAAGAAGGAGATTCACCAGGCGCTCAGGGCCAGGGTGGTTCCGGAGCAGCTCAGGTTGGAGAGGGCTGAGAGGATAGAAAAGCTTGCGGAAAAAGACCAGGCTGCACAGGCTTCACAGAGCAATAAGGAAGGGTTCAGGCCGAGGGATGAGTTCAAGCCCAGAGAGGAGTTCAGGCCGGAGTTCAGGCAGGGACAGGAACGGGCCCCGGTTTCGCAGCACTCGCAGGTAGCCCATGGAACCCAGGGAGTCCAGGGAGGGGGAATGATAGGCAGAAGGCCTCAGATGACGCAGGGCCAGGGCCGCAGGCCGTTGCAGAGGGAACAGCGGTTTGAGAGGGAACAA
>CAZBFZ010000137.1:0-2235 GCA_964491245.1 uncultured Methanosarcinales archaeon | reverse complement strand
TGCGGCTTCCGGAATGCTTATTTTTTCCTCAATCCTTTTCGCTGCAAGGTGGTGCTTGGCTGCAGCAATGAACTCTTCCTCTTTCTCCGTCTTGATGACTGCCCCTGCCGCTTCGTGGTGGCCTCCTGCCTGCCCTCCAACCATTGCCGCAATGGTTGTCAGAAGCTCCATGAGGTTGAATTCTGCCTTGACCATTTTTTCGCCTGCGAGCCGCAAGCTGATTTTTGTGAAATTGTCAGGGGCCCTCGCCAGGGATAGGACAAAAGTTCCTGGTGAAAAGCTGCTCGACTTGGCTACTATGGATGCGAGCGTGCCTATCATTGTCGGAAGGATGTTGTCCTCTGCGTTTATTATGACAAAGCCGTTTTCGAGCATTATGCTTTTTTGCTGGCCGTTTTGGATTGAACCTTTTCGCAAAAGGGTCATGCCGTTCTGCTTGAGCGTTTTCTCATACCAAGTTAATGACGATGCTATCTGCTGCTTGTACTCGCCGAGTGTGCGAAGCGCTTCTTCCTTGCATTTCTTGTCCCCAAGGCACGCGCCTATCCCGACAGATGCCTTTCCAAGCCGGCCGCATGCGTTGAGCAGCGTCGCGAATTCCCTTGCATCCCTGAGTGGAGAGCCATCAACCTCGTGCTTTAGTATGTAAACCGGCCCGATTATTGCCTCAGGCTGCGGCTCGCCGATTCGCTGAAGCACCACTCCTGTTGCCAGCCTCACGAGCTCCCCATCATTTAAGTCAGTCAGTTTTTTCCAGCCGTTGCCATTTTTCGGGTTTATTCCGAGCTGCTGTATGAACTGTATTGCCGCGCTTTCGCTCCCTGTCACTCCTGGTATGAGGAACTCGCTGCTGTACTCAAGCACCTTGTGCAGCGGCTTTGTCTGCACTCCAAAAAGCCTCAGCCCTGTGATTACTTTCAGCGTGCCTGCTGTTTTCGCGTCTTGGAGTATCTCCTTGTTCAGGCCTGTGAAGCCCTTGTCTTCCTGCATGTCGCCAATTGCTCCTATAAGCGCGATGTGCGCCAGGTCTGTGTTTCTTTCGCTTATGGCCTTGGAGAAAAGGTAAGCGACCCCTGCTCCGGAGATTTCCCTCGACGATTCAATCCCTGCCATGTGGGGGTTTACGTGGACTATGTTTTCTGCAGTGAATTCGCCTTGCAGGTGGTGGTGGTCGAGTATGAGCAGCTTTTTCCCGCTGTTGGCGAGGTGCTTTTTCAGGATGCCAAACTGCCCTGTTCCCAAGTCTGTGAAAATATAGCAGCCGTAGCTTTCGGCAGCGAGCTGCGCTGCAACGTCCTCGGTCAGCTGGTGTATGACAGACAGGCAGTACTTCCTGTTTTCCCTGAGAAGTGTTTTGATAGTGACGGCAGCCGAGCTTAGCCCGTCTGCGTCAAGGTGCGAAATCAGCCTTATTATTTCTGATTTCGGAATTTTGCAGAATTCTGCTGCGGCTTCTTTCACAATCGCCTTGAATCCCTGAATTTGCGCCTCGGCAGCCGACTCCATAAGTGCTTTTTCGGATTGGCGCTTCTTAAAGTTTTGCTATCCAAAAAAATGATAAAGAATTATCCTATTATGAGCTTTACCTTCTCCGGGTCGTAGCTCCAGTCCTGGGGAAGAACGCGCTCTCGCTTGTAGTACTTCACAAGCCTTTTTATCTTTGAATCGGTAAGCTCAAATCCCCTCTTGGCCGTCATGTCGTGCTTTTGCCCTTCAAGGTGCTTCTTTACCGTGACGCTCTTCTTGATTAGCGCCATTAGGTCTTCTGGGATTTGCGGCAGCAGGTTCTTCTCCTTCATTATCGCCGTTACGTTTTTCCCGGCAATCTTCTTCACATCAGGCACTCCATAACTGTCCCTGAGGACTACGCCTATCTGCGACTGCGTCTTGCCCTCTTTCGCTACTTTGGCGACAAGCAGCTCTACCTCCTTTGCCTGGTACCTGACCCATGCTGGCGCTGCCTTCCTGATAGGCTTCTTTGAGCCGGCATTTCCCTTCTTTCTCGAGTGCATCCTTGCCATTTTCGTGAATTTGATAAATCTCTCCGATGCTGCAACAATAGCGACGGTAAAATAACAGCTGCTGCAGCGAAATAACGTCGACTTACGGAACTAAAACGGTGCTAAATGGTTGCTTATAAAGGTTGCTGTTGGACGTCACTTTATCACTCGGCTGGCAGAGGCTTAGTAGAAAATCTCTTGCTGCTGCCTTCGCCTTGGTTGCTCCAAGGTCACT
>CAZBFZ010000136.1:0-2247 GCA_964491245.1 uncultured Methanosarcinales archaeon | reverse complement strand
CTTTATAAAAGTTGTTGCAGCCGCGGCAAAATCATAACTCCAAGAAAACATCACTGCCCTGCACCTTGACCGGGTAGGTCTTGACTTTCTGATTGGGGTCAAAGACAGTTTCGCCTGTCTCAAGGCTGTAAGTCCAGCCATGCCACGGGCACTCAACAGTAAGCTCAGAGCCGTTCACGAAGCCCTCGCCCAAAGGCCCTCCCCTGTGAAGGCAGGTGTTGTGGACAGCATAGAATTTTCCATTAACGTTGAAAACAGCGATGGGCTCGCCCACGACCTCAACAACCTTGGCAGCGCCGGGCGGAATGTCCGTTACAGAAGCCACCCTGACAAGTTCACCCATGATTAATCACAAAATAAGGGAAGTTGCAGAATATTTAAGCGTTATGATTAACGCCCCGCAAGCACGGGTTCTGCGTGCTGAGGCAAAGCTTCACCGACTGAAGTCATGTCATTCGGGATGCGACCAAGAAGACTTATCCTGTCTGTAGCGTATCTCAAGGACTCTAACAGATAAGGCTCTATGCCCCGAAGGCTAAGTTTGGACTGCGACAAGTACACGCATAAAGCAGCATTGGAAGCTTCCCTTGCTTTTTCGTAACCGTCAATGACTATTTCAATCGGCATGCCTGTTTTCTGACGCTGCTCGGCCACGGTCCTCCACACGTCGCTGACAGCCTTCAGACCGAAGAAGTCACCTATTCCTTTGTAATGCGCTTCCAGCTTTCCAACGACCTTGAGCAGGCTAAATTCAGGGACTACAAACGCTGTTACCTTATCTGTGACCTTTGCCTCTTCCTCAATCGCGCCTATTTCAAGAGGGCTCAAGTCAGCTACTTCAGCATTTAGGTTTACCTGTCGGCCAACGGCAGCCAGGTACTTATTCAGGCGAGCGCCAAAATCAGGCACAGCTATAACAACCTTCTGGTAAGCTTGGGAGGCATCTTGATACGTTTCCCTTGAATTGTCCAACAGTGCAGACACAATTGCGGGAGGTGCGTCGGCAGCACGCTGCCAGAGTGCGGCTGTTCCCCAAAGCTCGCCAAGCGCCACGAGGCCAAAACAATCATCCTCGGCTCTATACATTCCTGCGAGATTCTGAATAACCCTGCCAGCGTCTATGTCTTCAAGCGAGTCCTCAAACGGAAGCGCAAGCATTTGCTCCAACTCCCGCTGTCCTTCCTGCCTTCTTACGCCTACCGGCACCAGCTCCCTGTTCGTCATGTCATGCTTGTTATGCGAATGCGTTATTAAACCTTTAACATATACAATATTGCATAGCAGATTCCAGAACCAAAACATTTATATATTAGTATACTAAGGAGCGTAGTCCGGATATTAGTATACTGTCGTCGGTTAGCTTGATGGTTGACTTCCGGTTAGGTGAAACTGGCTTTAAATGGCTTAATGGGTTGTTGAGAGGTGGGCAGAAATGGGCATTGAAGAGGTACAGAAGGTAAACGCGCTGGCAAGGGAGCTTATGCGGCACGGCATTGCACAGACGTCAGATGAAGCTATGATCAGGGCTGGGGAGATGCTGAGGGCAAACGGCGTCAATTCAATGACGGCAGCCATCTCCTCACATTCGCTGATTGGAAAATCAGAGGAGGCAATCGTGACAAACGAAACTTTGTCCGGCCTCAACATGGACATACGCTCGCTTGGAGTGAGGTTTGAGGCTGTTGTGCGCGAAGTGCTCACTCTTAGGGATGAAATCAAAAAGCTCGGAGGAGGCCTGAGCGACATGAACAGGGTGATTACAAGGATGTCAGTCCAGCAGCCGCATGAGCAGTTCATGGCTCCGGCTGCCGAGCAGCATGTTGCGGCAGAGGCAGCGCCAGCCGCTCCTGTGCAGCAGGCGTTTGCGAGGGAAGCGGTGCAGCCGGTTCCCCAGTTTGAAAGGCCAAGGGCTGCGGCAGCACGGCCTAAGGAAGAGCAGTACAAGCCCGAAGACGTCGCAATCGAGAAGATATTCTACTTTGGCAAGTAAGGATTTCTTCGCTCTTTTTCTTTTATTGATTTCTTCTTACTATTAGTATAGTGGCACTATGGCGCCCTTCATTGAGCAGCAAATATATTCTCCAGAAACAAAACGTTTATATACTAGTTGTAACTACTCGGGAATAAATAAAATTATTTTTGCAATTTGGCAAAAACTGTTGGGGGTTGGCTAGACGATGAAAAACGTTTTCAAAGCAGCTTTGTTCATGATAGTTCTTGTATTGTCAGCGGCTTTTGTCAGCGCTG